>JAFUXM010000294.1 GCA_017470785.1 Synergistaceae bacterium | reverse complement strand
GGAATTTATTAATTATGGTTGCAACGCGTGAAGCAAGAGACAAACAGGATATAGAGGATTTACGGACGGTCTTTAATACTAAAGAGGGCGTCCGTTTTTTGTCGCATTTATTGGATTTATGCGGAATTTACCGTATAAGCTACAGCGGGGAAGAGACTGCCGCCATGATATTTAAAGAGGGCGAGCGCAATATCGGCCTCACTGTGCTTGAGATGCTGGAGAGCTTTGATGAGAATACTTACACAAAGCTTGCAGAGGCCAATAAAGACCGGACAATCACGCCTATAGGCAGACAGGGAGAATAAAAAATGGACAATGAATATGCAGTAAATGATTTTAGCGGCGACAGCGGCAGTGTGACGTCATATACAGGCGGTGAGACGCCGCGTGAGACTATATTTGATGATTTTAACGATAGCAGCAATTCAGATGATATAAGCGGCAGCCTTGATAATCAAGCCGCAAATAATTCATTCAGCAATAACAATAATAATAACAATAATATCAATCAGGCAGCGAACAGAGCGCCCGAGGCTTATGAGCCGTTTAATTTGCCTGACGGTACGGATATGAATGCGCCGGATGTCAGAGATGCGCTAAATGAGGCGCAGGGTGTATTCAAGGAATTAGGTTTAAATCAAGAGCAGGCTCAGAAATTAATCGATCTGCATACTAAGCACTGGATAGGCGGGGCAGCTGAGATGGAAGAGCAGATTAATAATCAGCTGCAGGCGCAGGTTGACGCATGGGGCGAGCAGACTAAGAAAGACCCCGAGTTCGGCGGCGCAAGATTAAATCAGGCTAAGATGTATGTAAACCGCGCTATCTCTAATTTAGGCGGCAAAAGTTTATTAAACGCGCTGACTAAAGAGACGGGGGTAATCAACCATCCGGCTATATGGCGGGCATTTGCTAAGATAGGCCGCGATTATTTTACTGAAGACAAATTTATTCGTAATGCAAATACAGGCCGAAACGACAATTCGCCGCTCGGCATGGCAAAAAGAGTTTATCCAAACATGAATTAATTAAAAAATAGAAAGGTGGAATATTATTTATGCCAGGATTAGGAACGACACAGACATTAGCAGATTTAGCGATGAATGCGGGCATTAAAGATGACCCGATAGTAGAATTTTTAACGAAGAGTACGCCGTTATTGCAGGATATGGCGTTCAGGCAGGGTAACCAGCTTGACGGCCATAAATTCAGGTACAGAGCAGGGCTGCCGGGGGTAACATGGCGTGCAATTAATGAGGGCGTTGAGCCGACGCGCAGCAGCCAGAAGATAGTGCGGGAGACCTGCGCGATGCTTGAGGCCGTGAGCGAGGTAGATAAGGCGTTAATTGACTTAGAGGACAACTCTGGGGTTGCCCGTCTCGAGGAAGCCGCGTCATTCGTTGAGGCGATGGGGCAGGAGTTCGCTACTACGTTATGGTACGGCGACAACGTGCTTAACCCGCGTAAATTTACCGGCTTATCGAGGCGGTACAGCGACCTTACCGGCCCGGCTAAAGATTATATTATCGACGGCGGCGGTACGGGCAATGACAACGCGTCGATTTGGCTTATAGTTCACGGCACGGACAGTTTCTTTGGCATTGTGCCGAAGAACGGCAAAATCGGCCTCCAGCATTTCGCCAGCGGCGTCATTGACTTAGATGATGTAGATGCTAACGGAGTGCATCACGGCACATATCAGGGCTACAGAGACCGCTTCCAGTGGCAGGTCGGCATTTGCCTTAAGGATTATAGGCAGGTTGTCAGGGCTTGCAATATCGACGTGACTAAATTATCGACGTTCGGCACATCAAGCAATCAGAGCGCATACTTGCTGCATATTATTAACTCGATGACTAATAGAGTCCAGAACTTGAATACCGGCCGCCCAGTGTTCTATATGAATAGGACGGTGAAGGAGTTTTGGGAGCGCCAGCTGTTATCGGACAACTACATTGAAAAGAGTATTGATGACGCTACGGGCAAGCTTACTACAAGTTATAAGGGCATTCCGTTCCATGTGGACGACATGCTCTTGAACACGGAAGAGCGCGTAGTTTAATTTATTTTTTCAGCAAGGAGTGATTAATCATGATACTTGATAAATTATTGACATTTGCGAGGCCTGAAGATGGGGCGATAACGACATCTAAAGAAATATGTTTAGCGCAGGGCGATTTACCCGCGCCTAATATTGGCATGGCTCCCTATGAGGGGTTATTTTTAACCGTATCGACTTATACAACGCCTGTTAGCAACTTAAATATAACGCTGGAAGACGCGGAGACGCAGGCTGGCCCGTTTACGCCTTTGGCAGTGTATCCGAGTTTGACTGCCGGAGCGGGTGAGGTCATAGTGAAAGCGCCTATTCCGTTTAAGGCTAAGAATTGGCTGAGACTTACGTTCAGCGCGGCCTCCGAGGTCAATGCGTTTATAACGCACGGCGTCGATAAGGGCGGAGCTGTGCACAATGACTAAATATAGATGTATAGAAAAGTGTACGTGGCTTAAACAGTACTGGAAATTCGGCGACATATACGAGGGCGACGCGACGCCGCCCCGCTTCTTTGAAGTCTATACCGGCTCTGACACTTATCATAATACAGGCGGCAGTGGAAGCGGCAGCGGCGGGAGTACCGGCATAAACCCCGTCACTTATACTTGCGACTGCGAAAATAAAGACTTTTATTTTGATGTATTAAAAGCGCCTAAAGTGACTTTAACGAGCAACGATACGACCATAGATGATGATAAAGCAGCAGATGCAGCTGCTGCCGCAGCTGTAACAACTGCGAAAACTACAAGTAAATCAAAGAAGACGGCAAATACTACAGACGGAGAGTAAATAGCTATGACAGACCTTCAGATTGTAAATAGAGCGTTGGTATTAATCGGAGTAGAGCCGATAGGCAGCTTATCAGACCACAGCAAGACCGCGCGTATTATGTCCGGCTTACTGCCGCAAACGAAGCGGACGGTACTGAACGAGTTCCCGTTTACTTTCTCATTACGGATAGAGCCATTGACACGGGCAAGCGGTTCGGTAGCTGGCTACTCTAATGTATTTGCAAAGCCAAACGGGTCGTTGAATGTCACCCGCGTGTACAGCGGCGATGATTTTCATGCGCCGGTGGAGTTTAGGGTTGTAGGCAATCTTATTGCGACTAATGTTAGTGCTGGTTCTGTTGAATATACGGTATATATTGATAACCCCGATACTTGGCCGCAGCATATACAGGAATGTTTGGCCACGCGGCTTGCGAGCGACGCCGCCACGAGTTTAACCGGTAATCCGCAGCTCTCTGTGAGCTTGCTGCAGAAATACATGACGCTTGCTAATCATGCGGCTCAGACTTCAGTTAATGAGGAAAATATTTCGCCGATTAGGACGTCTGATTATATACAGACCAGAACGCAGGGCAGTTAATCAAGACTAAATTATGAAAGTCTATGATGCAAAGACGAGTTTTGCGGGCGGCGAGTTAAGTCCGGCGTTATATGGCCGCACTGATTTAGCTCAGTATCAAATAGGCGCTAAGACGCTTGAGAATTTTATTGTGCTGCCCCAAGGCTCGATTATTAATAGGCCGGGGTTAAAGGCTTTAACGCATCGTACAGATGCTAAGAAGAAGGCACGGTTAATACCATTCGTCTATTCGCGGGATTTAACTTATGTCTTATGCTTCTATGATAAGTTCTGGTCTATCCATGCCTCAGACGGGACGTTCCTTAAGGCCTCGATTACGCCGTATTCAGCCGAGGAGCTTGATGAATTAAAATATCTTCAGTGCGGCAAGGTGATGTATTTCTTCCATCCGAACCATTGGCCTGCGATAGTAACGTTTGACCCGCTGCCGCCGGGCAGTTCAATCAGTCATCCGTTCTTATCTGTTGAATTTAAAAATGGCCCGTTTGAGTCTATGAACACTGATGAAACCCATAAGATTAAAATAGAAAATAATATACTTACATCAAGCGGGTTTAAAATCAAAGATATAGCAGAAGCCGGCGGCTACGTGGGCGGTTTGTTTTATATCGAGATGAAGATAGACCCGTGGAGCGACGAGTTTGATTTAAACGACCAACAATGGGTAGAAATCCCCAACGTCTTTGGAGCATTTACGTTCAGGACGAGCGGCAAATGGCGCGGTATTTTGGAAGTGCAGCGCAAGACACCTGATGACCTTAATTGGGTTGCATTCAAGACCTATACATCCGAGAAAGATGCAGAAGAAAACTTTAGCTACAGCGGCACAGTCGATGAATACGCTAATCAGTATAGATTTAAATACACAAAGACAGATAAGGGTAATATAAAATTAACGTTCAGCTATGACGGCGGTGTAGTGCCGCGCGTGTTTCGCATAGATAATTTTATAGATGATTATCATGCTAACGTAACGCCCATGGACAAGTTTGGGCGGGCAGTGCCTGAAACGGACGCATGGGCTGAGAGTGCATTCAGCAGCGTATATGGCTATCCAAGGTGCGGCATACTGCATCAAAATCGCTTAATTCTCGGCGGCACAAAACATAACCCGCAGGGTATATGGATGTCAAAGCCCGCAAGCTGGCATGACTTCGGTACGTCTATACCTACTCAAGATGACGACGCAATATTTACAACTATTGCCTCTAAAGAAATAAATGACATACTTGACTTTGCGTCAGCAAGCGATTTGTTGGTATTTACTAAAGGCGGGGAATGGGTAATCAAGGCAGGCAGCAAGAGCGACGTGTTCACTCCGTCAAGTATAACGGCTACTCCGACGGCTTATCGGGGCAGCTCAGGGCTGCATCCGCTTAACGTAGGTGACGTGACGCTGTTCGTGCAGCGCGGCGGTAAAACTGTCCGCTCTATCGGCTACAGCTTAGATGTTGACGGCTATGCTACTCAGGACTTGTCTATCTTATCTGAGCATATATTTGCTGATAATAAAATTATTGCTTGGACATATCAGGAAAATCCATGGAGCTTAGTTTGGTGCGTGTTAGAAGACGGCACTTGCGCTGTATTAACGTTTCAGCGGGATCATAAAGTCATAGCATGGACGCGGCAGACGTTTAAAAATGCAAATATATTAGCCGTGTGCAGTATCCCGGGCGAAGATGAAGACCAAGATTATGTTTATTTCGCGGTCGATAGAGATGACGGCACTATAAAAGTGGAGCGTATGAAGAAGCGCACAATGGATAGTGATACGTTTAAAGATTATGGAATATATCCCGTTGCGTCAGTCTTTGAGAGCCTTGATTTAGAAGTCAATGCGGGCGGCGGCACTATCCAAGGCCGAAATAAACATATTCCGGCTATGACTTTAAGATTATTAAACACTAAGACATTAAAAGGCTGCGTTATCACGGAAGATAACGCTATAAGCCCCGTGCTTGATGAGCTGCATTTCCCGCTGCAGGACAACCCCGGGCCATATACAACCGGCTTATTCAGCGGCGATGTCAGATTTGTGCCGCAGGGCGGGGTAGGCCGCACTTGCCGCATAAGATTTGAGAATGACACAGCTAATCCGGTGCAAATATTGGGGATATTCCCTGAAATAGTTATAGAAGATGAAGGAGTGAGCCTGAATAATGGCAACTCAGAATAATCATGAAAATTATAACAACCTCATGGGCGGAAATGCAAACGGCCATTATCACCTCACTAAATCGCAGTACTCAAAACTGCGGGAGTTGTTGGGGTTTCCGGCTATTGATTACTCGACAGAGCCGGAAGAAAGTTATCCGCCGTCCATCACTTATGGTCAAGTGATAAACATTGAGGTTGGCGTAGCAATGACCCCATATGCGATATGGGGCGAAAATGTAAGGATGTAAAATTACTCGAAAGGAGACATAAAAATGGCTACAGGAGCAATTACAAGCGTTGTGTGGTCTGCGATTAACTTGCCCGACGGGTTAAGCATAAACGCATCCACGGGTGTAATCAGCGGTACTCCTACTACCCCGGGTACGTATACGCCGGTAATAACGGTTACTACGAACTGGGGTAGTGATACTAAGGCTATTACGATTAATGTGGCGATACCTGAAGGCTGGATGCCGGTAATCACACCTAATCAGGTAATAGATGCGGTAGCTGGCGAGGCTATGACGGCGTATCAGGTTACGGGTACTAACGTAACGAAGACTGCATAATATGAGCGTACCAGTAATAACGAGTGTTAGCTGGGCGGCGGCGAACCTGCCGCCCGGTATAACCTTTAATGAGGCGACAGGCGGGTTTTCAGGTATGCCGACCGCAGCGGGCGATTATACAGTTCCAGTCTCAGTTCAAACTGAATGGGGCTCGGATACCGAGGATGTTAATATAGTCGTTGAGCGGCGCAGAGTAACATCACGATTTACTGTTCAGGCTATAAACAGCTGGGGTACTGACCGGAAAACGTACGAGATAACAGTTTGGGAGGCCGAGTAAATGATTGAGATTATTTTTCCCGAGAAATTAATAGTTGGTAAGCCTTATTCAGGCATATTAACCAAGGTTTGCGGAGATGCTAAACCTGAGTTGTTAGATGAGACGTTGTCTGATGCTGGATTAACCGGCAGTGTAAGCTGTTCATGCGGCGATAAGTCATTAAAATATATAAATCTAACGGTAACCGGCACGCCGACTAAATCAGGCCAGTTTTATTATCAAATAAAATTAACTGACAGCTTGAGTTGGAAGATAAATGTAAATGTATCGGAGAGTAATTAAAGATGGCTACTTCATATTTTAATTTTGCTTTTCCTGAGAGGCTATTTGTCGGGTCTAAATATTCCGGTATATGGACAAGGGTATGCTACACCACACATGACAATTATGAGGCAGAGTTGTTGGATGAAACTTTATCTGATACGGGATTATCAGCTATCGTGGCCTACTCGTTCGGTGAAAGCCTTGAAAAATACATAAATATAATTGTTACCGGCACGCCGACTAAGGCTGGTCAGTTTTATTATAGAATAAAATTAGCTTCGGCACTGAACGATACAGAGCTTGTTTGGAAATTAAATATAAAAATTGAAGAGCCTGAACCGCCTAAAATCATGACAGATACAATACCGGATACAATCTCAGGCAGCGTGTATAGTGAGGATTTGGCCGCAACAGGCACAACGCCTATTACGTGGAGCATCGTTGACGGAGAGTTGCCGCAGGGCTTGGAATTAAATCCGGCAACGGGCGAAATATCGGGTACGGCGGAGATATAAGATGGATTTTTCAAGAGTTACAGATGTTACTATTGCTGAGGGGACTGTTTCTAAAATTCAAGATACGGATTTAACTGTCTTATGGCAGAAGAAATATGCTCCGTCAGGCTCAGTTTTAGCAAGAGGCACTAACGCTGCAGTATGGGGTGCGAATGGCGTCGATACAGACGACGGAGTATTCCGCATCTTACAGATACCTAAGGCGGTAAGACTTGACCAGCTTACGGCTGGATTTGGAGCTAAAATAACTAAAAGTGACGCCTACTATGTGTGTGGGACATACGATGTTGACCAAACAGTTAATGACGCAGTCTGGATAAGCGCATCGACACCGTTAAGACTTGAAGATGCAACGTGTGGTGGAAATGATCCCAGTCTTTCTATATTAGGAGTTCCCATCGAGGGAATGAGTTCTGGAATGGTATATCATTTCTGGTCTACTTCAACTCCCTCTTATCACTTCAATGCAAGAAGTTATATCTACGTTATGTATTTGCTTAAGGACGGGGGAATTTTTATTCGTACAAGCATACCGCATATATGGGGAACTAACTATGACTCGTATCCTAAGGAGACTAATACGCGAAAACTTTTAAATTGTAATGCTATCCAATCAGCCCCAGGTGAGGGGAATATGTCTTGGATCGCAGGTGATGGTAAAGTGTGTTATATGGGACGTGACTCAAGTTGTAAAGAATATACCGTTTCTGCTGCGTCGACTGCAATTAACAGTAAGGTATACGCGACAGCGCAATTTATGTATGAGGATAGTAACGAACAAATAAAAATTAATGGAAGCGCTTATAACCCCGACATATTTGGTTCTGTTAAGGATTTTTGGACAATTGCTTTTATTCTGAACGAAGATAATGAACTTTACGCTATTGGCACAAGTAGTGACGGTTGCCTTGGATTGTCGCCGACCGGCGGAAATAATGGCGGAGCTGTATATAGCGTTTATACAAAGGTCGGAGTTTTTGACGTTAAGAAAATCCAGCGGTATGGGAACTCAACGTTTTTATTAACTAATGACGGCGAATTATATCATGCAGGGGTTGACGCGAATATCACTGGTGACGACACCCATTATGAGTTTACGCGGGTATTCCCTGATTATAAGTTTATAGATATTGCATATTCAACAGGAACTTTAGTTGCGATACTTGAGGAGCATTAAATATGCTGATAATACGAAATGTGAGCTGGACGGCGGATAATATGCCTGACGGCGTTACAATAGATAAAGATACTGGGATAATATCGGGAACTCCGGCGGAGGCAGGAGAATATACCGTGCCTGTTTCGGTTACTACAGACTGGGGAAACGATTTAAGAGAGTTAAAAATGCTTATTGAGGGGCGCTCGGAACAATATTATTTTTCTTATAGCGGCAGAAATTTTATAATTAACTTAAGAGAGGATACGGAAACTCCTCCTGAGCCTCAGATTATTACTGATACGAGTCGGTATTCTATGTTTGTTGGCATCACTAATACTACATCATATAACGGCAAACGTTATTGCGTTACATTAATGGCAACAGGTAAAAAGCCTATTACGTGGCGTGTGGCGGATGATACTCCCAATGCTTGTACTATTGATGCGGCAACTGGGAGATTGACAACAAACTCAAACAAACATGGTGTCCATACTTTTAAAGTTATAGCGTCGAATGATTATGGAGAATGTACGCAAGATGTAGTGGTTTACTTCACTCCTCTTAGTGAGGGGAATAGTCTTTATTTCCCGACAGATGACGGGGCAATAAGGATGACAATGCCTGTAATGTTAGCGGGCAGGTATTATCAAGTTCTTATTCCTATGAATGCAAATGTTAAAAGCACCACTATTAATCCTGATGTCAATATTAGCGGGTTGCCGGATGGCATTACGGCGCGGTTAACAACAGCGGGGTTGTATATTGAGGGAACGCCGCAATTTAAGGAGGAAGCTGCGTAATATGAAAACAGAAGTAATCAAGACTGAATTAAGGCATTGTGCGGAGTTAGCCGCGAATTTAGACGAGGCTGGCCGTGATTTAATAATCAATAACTGGGATGTTGACCCTGAAGATGGCATTACAGACAGTTTTAAGGCGTCTCCGTTGTGCTGGACGATTTTAGTTGATAACAAAGTAGTGGGGATGTTCGGCTGCACGGAAGACGGCAACGCGTGGCTCACGACTGCGCCTGAGATTGAGAAAGTGAAATTAAGATTTGTCCGGCAGAGCAGGCCATATATCAAGCAGATGGCGGAATATTGCGGCGGCGGCCTTGTGAGTTATGCGCACAAAGATAATCAATTATTGTTGAGATGGCTTGAATGGTCGGGCTTTGATATAGTTGGTAGAATGGGGGATTTTGAGATATGTGTGTTACGCTTGCCGCAGGTTTAGCAGCGGCGGGAGGATTATTTGGCGCAGCCGGGTCTATAATGCAGGGGCGGGCGCAGGCAAAGGCATATGAGCAGCAAGCTAAAATAGCTAATCATAACGCCCGTCTTGCCCAGCTGCAGGGAGTGCGTGAGTTAGAAAAAGGAGCGCGTGAGGAGCAGCGATTTAGGCGCAAAGCGCGGCAGTTCCAGAGTTCGCAGCGGTCATTATTAGCGGCCAGCGGTCTGCAGCAAACCGGCTCAGTTCTCAACGTCTTATCAGATACTTCATCTGGAATTGAAGAGGATGCAAGCATGATAAGGTTTAACACGCTGCAAAATAAGTGGCAGCGGGACGCGCAGGCTGTGAACTTCATGAATGAGGCGAGTGCAATGCGGGCTAACGCAAGCAACGCTAAGACAGCGGGCTATATGGGTGGCTTGACAACGCTGTTAGGCACAGGTCTTCAGGTCGCAGGTATGACTGCAAAGCCATTAGGCGGCGGTAATGTCGCGTCTACAACCAGCAATTCAATTAAGATAAATAGCGCATGGCAATATAACGAGGCGGCGCAAGGAATAAATTCATATAATCCATTTGATGTATGGAGTTCTATGGCCGGCGTGAACAGGCGCGGCTCTGTAAGCTCTTTATATGACAACTGGTTTACCCGCCAGAACTGGGGTTATGGATATTAAAAATTACTGATGTAAAATTTGCCCTTGTCTGTTATACTTTTTTAATAAAAATAATAGAGGAGGCGGGGAACAATGACAAGTGCAAAAACATTAGCCAGTTATTTGCTGTTTTTATTCAAAGAACAAATGCAAGGTTTGCAAGCTGAAGAATTTGATGTTACGCCGCTGAAACTGCAAAAGCTTTTATATTATTGTCAGGGATATTCGCTCGCTCTTACGGGTAAAACGTTATTTTCTGAGCCGATAGAAGCATGGAAGTTCGGCCCTGTTGTTGAAAGCGTGTATCAAGAATATAAAAAATATAAAGGCAATAGCATTCCTTACGAAGATGCAGAAGTGCCTGATGATATAGATGACACAACAGCCTCTATAGCAAGCATGGTTGTTAATGAGAAAGGGAGATTAAGCGGCATGGCGCTTGCAGCTGCTACTCATAAAGAACGGCCATGGAAAGAAACTTTTTCAGGCGTATATAATAATGATATTATTCCTGTTCAACTTATACAGGAATTTTTCATAGAAGAAAATTTAAAACAGGAAGAGCTGGAAGACAATGAAGATGCGTTTTGGGCTTCAGTTGGGCATCCTGTATCTAATCAAGAATTAGAGGCTGCCCTTGCGAAAATATAGTGCAGGAGAAATTATAGAAGTTGTGTTCCCTTACGAAGAGGGAAGCGGCGCAAAGCGCAGGCCGGCATTAGTAATCGGCGACGTTGGAGATGACGTGATAGCTGCTAAAATTACGTCAAAACATAAAGGTCTTGAATGGGATATAGAAATTCCTAAAGACGGCTTTAATGGATTGAGCGTTGACTCAGTAGTACAGGTTGATAAAATAGTATCGTTCAAGAAAAATGAGTTATGCGCTGTTATCCCTCGCGGAAATATTAATCCGCTTCAACTTGCTATAGTTAAAGACAAAATAAAACAATATAGAAATATTTAAGAATTATTATTTAATACTAAAATATAAAATCTCCTTTATAACGGACAGCGTAATAGCCGTTACAAAGGAGATTTTATGTATGTATACAAGAAAGGAAGTGAGAGCGCATGGCGCAGAGATATGAATTACAGATAGGGGAGC
The DNA here is from genome assembly GCA_017470785.1 of Synergistaceae bacterium. Taxonomy (GTDB): domain Bacteria; phylum Synergistota; class Synergistia; order Synergistales; family Aminobacteriaceae; genus JAFUXM01. Next base: position 4,463 of record JAFUXM010000294.1, on the reverse strand, counting down.
AAAGTCCGGCGGGTGGATTTATTCAAGCTCCGGCGGTGAATGCAAGTCAGATTGGCGCGGGGATTGCAAGCATAGGCGGCGCTTTAGGCCAGTGGGCAGCATTTAAGCAAAAGCAGCAGGATGAGTGGGACGCAGCGACAGTCATGAATGCTCAAACTGAATTTCAAAAACAGATGAATGACTGGCTGTATAACCCCGAGACCGGCCAGAGTATTACCCGCAAATTAGGCAATGCAAAGAATATAACAGATGACACTGACGCCTATTCAGATAAGTTAATTCAAGATATATCAAGCAGATTAGAGAACGACAAGCAAAGAATGGCGTTCCGCAACACGGCAGCGCGGTTAAAAGAGCCGTACTGGGAGCAGATGAGCAGGTATGAGGCACGGGAGCTGAAGCAGCATGGTGATAACGCATTTAAATCAGGCATTCAAGCAGCTGTTGACTCAGCTTTAACTAATCCTGACAGTGATTTAGCCCGCAATGGGGCATTAACTCAGATAGAGCAGCTGGTACGGTCGCATTATTACGGCGCAGATGAAGTTACGCTGCAGCAAACTATTTTAGATTTACAGAGCGGCCTTGATACTAATTTAATAGCAAAAATCGCCCGTGATGACCCTGTCGGGGCTATGGCGATATTAAATAATAAAGATAATGACTTAAGATTAACGCCTGAAGCAAGAGATAGGCTAATTGCGAGTATTAAGCCTAAGGCTGAGGTATATGAGATACAGGCGATAACGGACGATATTGCAAATCAGTTTGGATTTGAGAATTGGCAGGGGACTATAAATTATATCCGCAGAAACTACAGCGGCGACAAAGAAAATAAATTAATCAGTGCATATAAAACGCGGTTGGATGAATACAACGCGGTCAAGAGACAGGAAGAGATAGCGCGGAATAAAGCGCAGGAAGATTATTATGGGGGGCTTGTAACTAACTATCTTCAGACTGGGCAATGGATAAGCATGGCCGAACTTAATCAAGCCGTTATGAACGGCTGGTTATCGCCGCATCGGGCAAAACAAATAAAAGACAGCCAAAAGGCAGCTATAACCCGCAACGAAATAAGGGCAAGGTTATCCAAAGAAGCGGGCTGGGGCGATTTATCCCGTGAGGAGCAGGAAACCCGCATAATGAATGAGATGGCTCAATGGTCGGGCGTAACTCAAGAAGATAGAGAACGGGCGCTTGGTTATCTCACTGAGCGGGTGGTAACCAATACAATTACTAATAACGAAATCAAGTACGCCTTAGATAGCGGCCTCATTACCAAGGTTGAAGCTGAGGAATTTGGGAATTATAATAAGCGGCTTAAGGCGGCTCAGCAAGAAATCAATAAAAACGAGGCGCGGCTGCTTAGGCAAAACATAGCTGGTATCTAGCGGGCTTTTGCAGACGCATGGAGCGACAAGGGAATTGAATATTATCAAGGAAAAGCGGCAGAAATATTCCATGCTGAGACAAAAAATCTTGACCCTAAAGACCCGAATTATCATAAAAAGGTTATTGAGGCGCGGCGCAAAGCTTTATTGACAGCTATGGAGAACAGCAACTTGGAATTAAGCGAGAATAAGTGGCAGGGCTGGTTCACATGGCAAGAGGAACGCACGGAGTTTGGAAAGCAGTATGATACCCGTGCAAGTTCACTGCGAGATTATGCGGAGTCTAAAGGCAATAAACCCCTTGTTGAGATTAGACGCGATAACGTTACGATTAACAGCGGCAGTTCAGCAGAGAAGGCAGGTAAGTCTGCGGGAAAAGGTAATTTTAATCAGGCCATGGAGATAGTATTTAAGAATGAGGGCGGCTATCTGAGCGATCCGAACGCCAAGGCTCAAGGCGGCGCAAGTAATATGGGCATTACGGTCAGTACGTTGAATACTGCGCATAGCCGTGGGTATGTTAAACATAACGACATTAATCAGCTGACGCGCAATGAGGCTAAGAAGATTTATGAAAAAATGTACTGGCAGCCGTCGAAGGCTGGGGAGTTACCCGAGCCTTTAGCAACTATATATTTTGACACAGCCGTTAATCATGGCATAGGTAAGGCTGCGTCGATACTTAGAGCTGCTTTAAACAGTGCGGCAGGCGAAAATAAATTCAGCGCTAAAGACGGCATGAGTAAGAAAGTCATAAATGCAGTTAAACAGCATGATGCGGACTATTTTGCTAAGGTCTTTCTTGATGAGCGGCAAAAAGTTTACGATAGTGTAGCCGCGAAAAATCCCAGTAAGAAGAAATATCTCAAGGGCTGGATTAATCGGTTAAATAGATTTAGAGCAGGCTTAGAGCAAGCAGAGCAGCCCGTGCAAAAGCAAGCTAAAAAGCAAAAATCAGACAGAGAGGCTGTAAAAGAAGAAGCCGATACGCGCTTATCGCAGATAACGCTGGGCTAAGATGAGGTAGCAGATAATGGAAATTAATAAGCAAACGCAAAATGAAGAAGATATAGAGACTGGGCGGGAACTTGCCCAACAGGCCGGACTGGCTGACAATCCGGTATATGCCCCTCAGGGCGTGTATACTTACGACACGGACGAGAAGTTAGAGGAGCTTGGCCGCAGGAATTATCAAGTGCCTGAGGCAGCACAAGAGCCTAAAACGGCACAAGAGCCTGAGCAGCCCGTTGCACAGGAGCAGCAATCTTTTGGATGCAAGCTTAGTGGCATTTGGCAGGGGCAGCAGTCTTTTGGAGATAAACTTCGCGGGTCTTGGAATTTATATGAGACTGAGGCTAAGAAAGGCATTAATGAGGCAGCACAAGCTCCTTATTCTGACTTGCTGAAGCTTGAATACCCCGCAGCAGCCCAGTGGATTGATGAACAGCGGGCAACTGGAAAAAGCGACAAAGAAATCCATCGATATTTAGCCGAGACTGAGATGATGTCAAATTTTGTCTATGGCGATGAAGAGACAAACAAGAAACTTGGCCGCACGGATGAGACGTGGCGGAACTTCTGGCTTGGAATGCAGGCACAGAAAGAAGCGGCTTATATAGAAATCTTTAAAGATGAGATGTCAGCTGAAGAAGTGCGGGATATACTCAGGGACGCGGAAGTGACTAACCTGCCGCCGTCGCTGTTGTTTACCTCGCCTGAAATTCGCAAGAAGGCGCGTGAGATGGCCGGTGAGAAGCTTGAGGGCGTTAAGTATCTTGGCGCTGCAGTCAGTAATATGATCGCTAATCTTAATAAGCAAGATGTCGAAAAGTCGCGTCTTGAGCTTGAAGAATGGAAACAGGCTTTAAATGATGAGAATAAGATACTGCAGGAAGCCGAGGCTGAATTAAGGCTTGAGTACGGTGATGCGCCGCGCGGGTTACACTCAAAAGAAGAATTGCTTGACATAGGCCGCAATAGGATAAAAAGATTTATAGAGTGGAAAGAGAAAGATATAAAAACCGACGAGGCCGATGAAAAGTCATGGCGGGTTAATGTCAGGCCGTCAAAGAGTGCAATAGGCAGATTTTTATTTAATGCGATAGAGAACTCCGGTATGACTGTCATGAGCGGTATTAGGAGCGGAGCTGCATGGGCTGTAGGCGGTCCGCTATTCGGCGCATTGATGACTGCGTACAATACATACGATGAGAGCCGGACAGAGGCAGGCGGCGCATTTGTCGCTGCTAAAGAGCGCGGTATGAGCGATGAAGAGGCTTATAAACAAGCCCATAAAGTATTTTTGAAAAATTTAGGCACGCTTGCTATAACCAATTCATTAGGCGATATTACTACTTTTGCACTTAGTCATGCCGGAAGTTTATTAACTAAGGCGGGGGCTACAGGCACGGGTAAATTCTTAAGCTCTATTGCCGCGACCGGCGAGGGGAGCATATTATCTAATATTGCTAATCAGATTGGCAATAAGACCTTTGCCGCGAAATTATTACAGCAATTTGTTGTAAAGGGCATTCCGTTTGTCGGCGGCGCAATTCCCGAAGGGCTTGAAGAGTGGCTGCAGGATTTATATCAAATGCAGGCTGTAGGCGATGAAATAGATTATAATCAGCTTGCGGACTCATTCTGGTCAGGCGCGGCTCAGGCAATGCTGTATTCAATGTTCGGTCTTGGTGTTAATACAGCAGTCGGCGCAATCGGCAACAGTGCAAGGAAAGCGCACGCGCGGCGCACGTTAAACTTCTTGCCTGAAGATATACGCGCAGATTTTAAAACTGTACTAAATTTAGGCAGGCAGCTTGATAACGGCAAAGTTAAGCCCGATGACGCAGTACGTGAGGAACAAGCCGTATTCTTGCCTCAAGAAGTAATAAATGAGAACATGCGCAGTGAGCTGGATATTAGAGATGATATAGTCAAAACACTTAATAAGGTATATAATAAATTTATGTATGATGCTAAATATAAATTAAGAACATTAGCTTATAGAAATGAAGGACACACGCTGGCTCAGACTAGTAATGTTTTTGGAATTTCGATTAATACGATACG
>JAFUXM010000293.1 GCA_017470785.1 Synergistaceae bacterium | reverse complement strand
CTTCATCTGCGTCAAGTCCGCATTGCCGGCAGCAAAGCATGCAATAACTGAAAAGAATATGACAGGGACAGAACACGTTAATAAAGATTGACCGGACTGGCTCGAACAGGTTTGCATTGATCATCAAGGCCGTCTCCGGCGTCATAAAATTTCTTATAATTAAACCTGTTAAAACTGCAAGAGCTAATGACGCGAGTATTCTATACGCTTCAGAATACGGCGAACGCATAGCTGTGATTCTTACATGATTAAATTTTCCCCGGTGCTTGTAGCTTATGTTCGAGCTGAATGATCTTAAAATAATATCCCTTATCGCGTCCTCTGCGTTTTTAAGTTCGTCATCATCTTCAAATTCAGACGACAGCTCCTGATTAAAATTAGAAATCTCATCGCCTGGGACTTTCAGCTCTACGCTGACGTCGCCAAGAAATTTTCTGACGTTAATATATATATAATAGAACTCGTGACAGCCGCGCTGCCTATGAGCTTCATTAAAGCCTCTTCGCAGACTAACTCAGCGCGTGATGCCTCTTTGGCGTCAAGCCTCAGCTCCTTAAATCTATTCGATATAAATTCAAGAACCTGTTTTAAATCTTTAATATCTTTAAACTCAAATCTTTTAGTCATGATTAATATTTATGCTGCTTGCTGTCCCTGTCCGCCGGTATAATCTCAAGCCAATAGCCGTCGGGGTCTTGAATAAAGTAAATCCCCGTCTCGTAATTCTCGTGTATCATCTTAAATTTCATATAGCTCAAATCCTTTAATACTTAATATAATTTATTATTTAATCATACAGCAGACGTCAGACAATAACAATACAGAATATGACTGATTGAGCGTGAGAGCGCGGCGATTTATAAATAATACTTGTGTTTTTAATTGAAAATGGTTAGAATATTAAAAACTAATTTTAAATTTAAATTTAATTTATAGAAAGGAGACTTTATCATGCGCCGAGTAGTCATGTGAGCTGAAACAGCTATGCACGTGCTGCATTTATATTGCTCGGGCATGATGTATCCTGATTAAATCTTAATCTATTTTAATCTTTAATCTCAACTCTTCCAGTTATGCCTCGTGCCTGAGACAAGCAAGCTAAATCTTTACTTTAAATTCAACTGCGCGTACTCGCCGCAGCTGTGTTGCTGTGTTTAACTGGGGGTGAACTGTCTTTGAAAGATAGATTTAATTTTAATAGAGATGACGTCTTTAATAATCTTACGCGGGAACGCCTGACAGAACTTGAAAGCGTACCGCGTACAGGCCTGCGGCTTGTCTGTGATTATTTAATATGCCTTATGCCCGTGCTGGCCGGCTGTATGGCTTTAGCTGAGTATATCTTAATTCCAAATCTCAGGGACAATACTTCAACACAGGTTTATATATACTTTATCGCTGCTCTGACTGCTGCGGCTGTGATATTCTTTATTACAGCATTTAAAAGCCGCAAAACTTTCTATATATTAAGATATAAAGCTCCGTTTTATGCGCTTGTCTTTATATTACTGGCTGTATATGACTATTTAACGCTGAAGACAGGAATACTCGTCCTGCCGTACTTCCCATGGTGCGACCAGATATTAAACGCGATTATTGACGATCACGCCTATTTGTTAGACTGCGCGGGCAACTCGATCCTGCTGCTATTCAGCGGCTACTTTTACGGGGCAGTCTTAGGGCTTATAACAGGGACTGCGTGCGGGTGCAGCCGCACTGCTGATTACTGGATATCGCCGTTCATGAAGCTGTTGGGCGCTATCCCGTCGCCGACATGGATTCCGGTCGTCATGGTCATTGCGTCGTCGCTATTTGCTGGCAGCGTGTTTATTATCGCCCTGGGCGTCTGGTACGCGATGACTATAGCAACTATGACAGGTATTCGCAATATTGACCGTTATTTCTATGACGCGGCAAAGACACTTGGAGCGTCGCGCATTCAGCTGGTATTTCATGTAGCGCTGCCGTTCGCTGTCCCTAATATTCTACAGGGACTGACTCAAGGCATGAGTTCAGCCTGTATGGCTCTTATCACGGCGGAGATGGTCGGCGTTGAGTCCGGTCTCGGCTGGTATATCTCGTGGCAGAAGAGCTGGGCTCAGTACGGGAAGATGTACGCCGCTATCGTGTTATTATGCGTGATATTCGTATCAGTCAACTGGGGACTTAACAGGATTAAGAGATATATGCTCAGATGGCAGGAGCGCGTCTCGGCCTTTGATTATGGGGCTGTTTAATCATGAATATTCTCGAGCTGCTGCACGTCCATAAAAGTTTCGCGGGCGCTCATGATGTCACGCAGGCTCTTTATGACATAAGCTTTACGCTGCGCGACGGGGAATTTCTCTCGATAGTCGGGCCGTCCGGATGCGGAAAGTCAACTATTCTTAGACTTATTGCCGGGCTGATAGTGCCGACTGCTGGTAAATTATTGCTGAACGGTGAGCCTATAACCGGGACAAATCCTGAGCGCGGCATGGTGTTTCAGAGAGCTGCGCTGTTTCCATGGCTGACTGTAGAGCAGAACTTGACGTTCAGCGCCCGCATGATGAAACGTAATATAAACGATAAAGAATATAGAGACGAGGCGGAGCGGCTGCTTGAGACGGCAGGGCTTAAAGAGTTCCGGAACGACTTCCCGTATCAGTTATCGGGCGGAATGGCGCAGAGGCTTGCTTTAATACGTACTATGATTAATCATCCGAAAGTCTTTCTGCTTGATGAGCCGCTTGGGGCGTTGGACGCGTTTACGAGAATGAATATGCAGGACGAGCTTTTAAAGATGCGGCAGCGTTTCAATCACATGATGCTGATGGTGACGCATGACATCGACGAGGCAATTTATCTGGGAACACGGGTTATAGTCATGACGCCGCGTCCGGGGCGCATAAGGGCTGACTTAAATATAAATATGCCGTTCCCGCGCGTCAGGACGAGCAGCGAGTTCATGCAGCGTCGCAGGGAGATATTAGAACTTCTGGACTTTGGAGCTTAATTATTTAAATTTATTATTATTTAAGGAGGAATTGCTTTGAAAGTTAAGTTTTCAGCACTTGTTTTATCGTGTTTAGCGTTTATGGCCTCGGGTGCGTTCGCTATGACGCCTGAAGCTAAAGAGGCTGAAGAAGCCGCTTGGAAAAAGGAGCCTGCTTACGGCCAGACGATACGCATCGGCTATAACGGCGCGTTATGCACCGGCTCAGCTGTGATTGCTCATGCAAAGGGCTTTTATGCTGAAGAGGGCATTAAAACTGAAGTAAGCAAGTATCAGGGCGACACGTCGCTTCAGGGTGATGCTGTCGGCACTCGCAAGACTGACGTAACGTGCGGCCTGATTGCGACGCTCTTAGTTCCTGCGGCGAACGGCGTTCACATGAAGTTTACGGACGGTATTCACACCGGCTGCAAGTCTTTATGCGTTATTAGCGGCAGCCCGTACAAGACTACTAAAGATCTTGAAGGTAAGACTATAGCCATAGCCACACCGATAGGCGGCTCTGACCATAATATCGCGATGCGCTTTCTCAAGCGTGACGGTGTTGACCCGATAAAGGGCGTTAAGTTCCGCGTCACTGACTCGGGTGCTGCTGTACTGGCGATGCAGAACGGTGAGATAGCCGGAGCTATATTAAGCGACCAGTTCTCACAGAGATTTTTAGCTGACGGCACTCTTCGCGTAATACGTTCTTTGACGTTTGACGATGACTTTAAATATGAGACTTGCTGCATTCACGCTGTAGCGAGTGCGCTGTGTGAGCAAAGTCCTATAACGGTCAAGAAGATTACGCGAGCTCATGCTAAAGCCCGCAAATGGATTCAGGACAATCCCGAGGAAACGGTGAAGATAATGCTGGAGAACAAGTGGGCTTCCGGCGAACCTGAGAAAGTTCTCGCGTATCTCAAAACTCTTAATTATGACGTCAATGATAAAGTGACTGAAGAGACGTTAATTAAAGTCATTGATGACTATAAGAGCTTCGGCATTCTTGACGCGAAACGCGGCACTAAAGAGATTTTAGACCGCGTCTGGGACCCTGTACTCTAAATTAGCTCTAAATTATTTATTAAATTTATCAGGAGGTTGATATTCATGAACTTTAAGAAATTATTAACGGCGGCATTCGCGCTGCTGCTGCTTGCTGTGCCGTGCTTTGCCGATGCTGATTTAACTATTATCAATTCGAATGCAGTATTCAGAGCCTATATCGGCAATGAGAACAGCGTCATGCTTGACTTGCGGCCTGAAGAGGCTTATATGGGCTGGATAATTAATGGAGCGGTCCGCGGCGGGCATGTTACAGGGGCGAAGGACTTTCCGGCCTCATGGCTTGACTTGCTTGACGTTAAGAAGCTTGACGAGGTTTTAACTCAGAAGGGCGTTGCTGAGGGCAAGACTGTCGTATTATACGG
>JAFUXM010000292.1 GCA_017470785.1 Synergistaceae bacterium | reverse complement strand
GCCTTTCTTTACAACTTGAAATAATCCGCCGTTTGAATTAACGAAAGTTATCACACTGCCGCCGCCGGCCGCTGAGCCGGAGTTATCAACCGCGCTGCCCTCTTCCCATTTAGTGCCTGGATTATTAATTATCTTTTGACGGGCAGCTGTGCATTTTCTAAATAAATTTGACGCACTCTTGCTCTTGCCGCCCATCTTAAGGCGTATGCCTTCCTGAGCAAGCCAGCCCGTCTGACCGTCGACCGTAACTTTGTACCATAAATTATCTTTAGCGTCGCGCGTCGCACTGGGAACTTTCACGCCATCGTCAGGCAAGCTGACATCAACATATTTGCTGCCCTCGCTTGCCTTAGCGTACAGCCTCACACTGTCTGCAAGAGCATAAGCCCTTTGTTCGGCTGCAAAGGCTGCGCTAATATTAATTAAGCATAATAAAACTATCACAGCGCAAAAAAATTTTCTCGTCATGATTAGCAAGCTCCTTTATTTAAAAATTTTAATTATTATAGCAATAAATTAATTTATGAGGGCGCGGGCTGTTGTGATTTATTGCTTGCTGCAAAAATTTATATTAAAATTAATTAATTTTAAATAGCTCAAGAAGACAGGGAGAGTTTGTTAATTAATCATGATAAGTTTAGAGGCGGACTTGCACACTCACACGGTCGCATCGGGTCATGCTTACTCGACAATCAAAGAGAATGCTGAGGCTGCGAATTTCAAGAATTTAAAAATTTTAGCAATGACTGATCACGCGCCGGCGATGCCCGGCAGCTGCGATGTATTGCATTTTGGAAATTTAAGAGCGCTGCCAAGATATATAAATAACGTAATGATTTTACGCGGCGTTGAGCTTAATGTTTTAGACACGCAGGGCAATATAGACTTGCCTGAATATTTTTTGGCCGTAAATTTTTAGAGCGTATGGACTGGATAATCGCGAGCCTGCACGAAAATATTTTGACGCCTGAAGACGGCTTTGACTATACTGGATTATATATGGCCATAGCTGAGAACCCGTACGTTGATTTAATCGGCCATCCTGACACGCCGGCCTTTAGCTTTGATATTGACGAAGTTGTAAAGGCATTTAAGGCTAATAATAAAATAGTAGAACTTAACGAACATCATGCGTTCGAGACGAGCGAGCAGAGCAGAATTAACGCTAAGGCAATTATGAAAGCCTGCGCAAAACACGGTGTTTATATTTCTGTTAATTCTGACGCGCACACTTGCTGGGACGTAGGCCGTCATAAAAATGCTGTAAGGCTGCTTGAAGAGATAAAATTTCCGGTTGAGTTAATTTTTAACGCGGATGCTAATAGAGTTATAAATTATTTAGTGAATAAGCATCCGGCTCTTAAAGCTGAGCTGCGTTAAGCTTATTAAATCCCGTTTAATTTTGCTTTAATTTTACACCGAAAATATTTTTAAAATAAAAATTAAACGGGGTGTTGGAGATGTTGATGCCTTTGAATATTAATAAAATTAAAATGCTGTCGCCTGATCAGGCCGGGACTGGGAAAGGAGACGGCGATAGCGCAGCAAAAAATTTTTGGTGGACGGTTGAGTTTAAGCTCGAGCTTGATGATATTAATGATCGAGAGCTTGCTGACGAGAAATTATTCACGCTTGCGGCAATGACCGGATCTATAGGGTCTGAGCTGATCGAGGCGCAGGAATTGCCTAAGCTTGGAGTTGACGACGCAAAAGAAATTAAGATTAAAGATAATAATATAATTTTGCGGGCAGCTTACGTAAGCTCGATAGATTTAAATGATTTATTAATTAATATTAAAGAAATTTTAGCGCAGGAAGATTTTAAAGATGTAGAGCTTTGGCGCTGCTACAGGACGGTAAATCAGAACTGGAGTACGCAGCATTTGGACGCGTTTCCGCCTTTGAATGTCGGTAAAAATTTAGTTGTGATGGCGCCGTGGCATAAGAATGAGCAAAGCGATAAATCGCGTATGGCTTTATATATCTATCCGGCGTCGGCCTTTGGAACAGGCTATCACGAGAGTACGCAGATTGCGCTTGAATTATTAGAGGGCGTTGTCAAGAGCGGCGATAATATTATAGATGTAGGCACAGGCACTGGAATTTTATTTATTGCAGCGTTGAAGCTCGGAGCGTGCTGTGCAGCTGCTCGTGATATTGATCCCGTTACGGTTGACGAAGTTAAACGCAATATGAATTTAAACGGCCTTAGCTTGGACGCGTGCGACTTGCAGGTTGGAAATTTATTGGACGGCGTGACGGGGACGTTTAATATATTGACTGCAAATATTTTGCTTGCGCCGAATATGGCGTTATTGCCTGACGTGCGGCGGGTCTTGAAGGTGCGAGGCCGTGCAATTTTCTCAGGCATGACGCAGACGGAGCGCGGCGCGTTCTTAGCCGTATTAAACAGCTCAGGGCTTGAAGTTGAAAAGGAATTAAAGTGCGGAGACTGGTGGGGCTGCCGTGCTAAATTAAAAAATTAAAATTTTTTATTTAATGAATAAAATTAAAATTTGCGTAAAGATTTTAGGCTGCCGGTCTAATTTGTACGAGGGCGATTATCTGGCCGGTGAGCTGAAAGAGCGCGGCGCTGAAATAGTTAATGAATTTAAGAACGCTGATTGTGCAGTGATAGTCAGCTGTGCCGTGACGCATGAGGCTGACCGGAAGTGCAGGCAGTTAATCAGACGGGCGCGGCGTGAATTAAAAGCTGACGGAGTGCTTGCAGTGTGCGGCTGCTGGAGTCAAGCAGTGAGTGCTGAAGACGCGTTAAGCTTAGGCATTGATATTTTAACTGGAAGCCGCAGTAAAAATATATTGCCTGAAGTAATTTATGAGCAGCTTGAAAATAATCATAAAGAATTTATAGATTTAAGAGATAATAATAATTTAAACTGGCAATGGGAAGAGTTAGGGCTTAATAACAGGCCGCTTATGCACACGCGGGCGTTTATTAAAATTCAGGACGGCTGCGATCATTTTTGTTCGTACTGCATAATACCGTTCTTAAGAGGTCGGCCCGTGAGCCGGCCTATTGCTAATATAATAGAAGAAGTTAATAGAGTTGTAAGTCAGGGCTGCCGCGAGATAGTCTTGACCGGCATTCACTTAGGCATGTACGGCAGAGATATAAATTTAAATTTAAGTGAAGTTATAAAGAAATTAAGCAGGATTAAAGGGCTTGAGCGGCTGCGGCTGGGGTCGCTTGAGCCTTTCTCGCTTGATGAAAATTTATTGAATGCGCTGGCAAATAGCAAAATTTTTTGCAGGCACTTGCATTTGCCGATGCAGAGCGGCGATGATGAGATATTAAATTTAATGCGGCGCGGCTATAGAGCAAGTGAGTTTAAAGATATTTGCGTTAAAGCAAAGAAATATTTGGGCGATGACTTGCATATCTCGAGCGATATATTAGTTGGTTTCCCGGGCGAAAGCGAGAATGCGTTTAATAACACGTTAAAGTTAATGCGTGACGCTGGGCTTGGCCGCGTGCATGTGTTCCCGTTCTCACTTAGAAAAGGTACGCTTGCTGATAAATTGTATAAAGACAAAGAACTTGATAATAATATTAAATCGCATCGCACTGCGAGAGCTATTGAACTCGGCGATGAGCTGCTGAATAAATTTGCTGAGAGATTTATAGGCCGTGAGCTTGATGTTTTAGTTGAGCAAATTGATAAAGATAAAAATTTAATGAGCGGCCATACTGAAAATTTTTTGGAAGCTGAGATTAAAGATATTATTAATGAAGATATGCGGAATAAAATTATAAAAGCTAAGATAATTGCTGTGCGTAACGGCAGGCTTGAGGGCGTCTATGACGGGAATTAATATCGGCGTAAAGAATATCGCTGCGGCTGTTGTTAAGGGCGGCCAAGTTAAATTAATTTCGCGCAGGGAATTTAATAATGATTTAATTAAAACGCGTGAGGACGCGGAGATATTTCTTGATGATTTCTGCACGGCCTGCGTAATTTCTTTAAGCAATAATATTAATATTAATAAAGATAATATAACGCGGCTTGCACGAAGCGCCGGCATAAATAATATAAAAATTATCTCAGAGCTTGACGCTGTTAGCTGTTATATAGAGAATAATTTTAAAAATTTAAATAGAGCTTTGATAATCGACGTTGGAGCTGGGGCGGCGAAGTTGAATGTGCTTGAGCTTGAGCCTGATAGCTATAGATTAATCGAGGGCGCAGTTATCGATAGCGTGAGCGGCAATAAATTTGATGCGTTAATAGCTGAGTGGCTGGCGTATTTAAAGCCTGATGCAGCGCGTGATGAAAAATTTTTGCTTGCTGAGGCCGCAAGGCTTAAAACGTGCTTAGAGTTAAAGCTTGATAAACTTGATAATATTTTTAAGTTAAATATTTATAAAGAGGACATAGAGCGGCTGATAAAATTTCAAGTCAGAGAACTTGCGCACTCGGCACGGCGTTTAAATGCGATGCACAGACCTGACAAAATATTTGTGACCGGCGGCATGTCGAAGCTGCCTATATTAAAATCTGAGCTGAAAGATATTTTAGGCAGCGCTGATATTTTATTCAGCAATGAAGATATAATTTTGAGCGGCACGGCGTTATATGCGGCCAAGCAAGACTGCGCGAATGTTAATGCGAATGCTAATATAAATGTAAAAGCATTAAGGGATATTAAATTAAAATTAGTTGCGCTTGAGTATTTATTGAACAGGTCTCAGAAAGATAGATTAAATAATATTTTTGACAGAGCCGAGAGAGGCATAGCTAACTTGAATTTAATAAAGTCTTTAGCTGACGAGCTGCAAAAAGCCGCAAATTATTATGAATGATATGTCAGCTATAGTTTAATTTAATAAATATTTTTGTGATGCTTTTGCAAGCTTGCAAGATATTATGAGAGCTTCCTCACAGTATAAAATATTAAAATATTTGCTCTTTTCACCGCCGGAGACAGTCAGGCAGGTTGATATTGAGCATTGCTTTGCGATGACTAATCCAACTGTAACGGGACTTGTGCAGACGCTCGAAAAGAAAGGGCTTATTGAACGCAAGGTTAATCCTAGTGACAGCCGGAGCAAAATTCTATGTCCTTCGGCTAAGGCTCTTGACATGAAAGACTTGCTCGTAAGTCTTGGAGATAATTTAGAAGAAAGATTAACGGCTGTACTGAGCCTTGAGGAGAAGCAGGAGCTGTTGAGGCTTTTAAAAAAATTATTGCGTGAATAAATTTTTATATTTAACTAAGGAGGAATGATCATAATGATCATGAAGAAAATTTTTGCTGCTTTACTGCTTGTTGTGTTATCGGCTTATGCGGCCTTAGCTGAGGACGTTGAATTGCCTGCGCCGGAGAAATCCGGAGGAATTGGCGTGCTTGATGCTATAGCTTTAAGGCAATCAGCCGGAAATTTTGCCGATGAGGAAATTACGCTACAGCAGCTCTCTAATGTCTTATGGGCAGCCGGCGGCGTGAACCGCGATGACGGGAAACTCACTTATGCAACGGCCTCAAATCTTCAAGACATGATCATATTTGCGTTCACGCGTGAGGCAGTCTATAAGTATAATCCTCAAGCGCATAGTATTACTGTCATTGCTAAGGGTGACTACAGAAAGCTGACGGGCGGCCAGCCGTTTGTTGCGAAGGCTGCAATTGATTTACTGTACGTTCAGGACGCAGGCAAATGGGATAATTTAAATCGCAAGACGCCGCCGGAAGTGATACTTAACTGCGGCTTTGCCCATGCAGGGCTGTCAATGCAGAACGTATATCTCTATGCTGCATCTGTCGGCTGGGGTGCCCGCACACGAATGAACTTCGACCGCGATGGTCTGACTAAATTACTTAAGCTTAATAAAAAGCATAACTTCACGCTCATGCAGTGCGTAGGCCCGAAATTATAAGATTATTATACGCATGAAGACTATTATCATCACTGGCGGCAACTCAGGGCTTGGCCTTGAGACCGCCAAATTTATTGCTAAGAAGGGTGATGATTTCTCTATAATCCTCGCGTGCCGCAATATTTCAAAAAGGCTCATAAAGGCGTGTGCTTAGCCCCGGGATTTCTTAATGACCGCAACGGCGAATTTGCTTGGACAAAATTTGACTGCCCTGAAACTATATCCTGCGTGCTGTGCACCCATGCCAGCGACCAGAGAGCAATAATTTTAAATTTTATAGAACTCTTGCAAAAATTTTATACGCAAGACTTAGATTTTTAATTTTAATAATATAAAATTTATTTAAGAGTTCACAGAGAGGAGTGCGCAAAAACATGATTGAGATTAAGGGCAAGTTTAATAAAGCAATTTGTTACGCAAATGCAGTTGAGGGCGAGGCCGCCGAGCAGATACGCCGCATGTGCGATTATCAGTTCAGTGAAGGCTCTAAAATCCGCATCATGCCCGATGTTCACGCTGGGAAGGGCTGCACGATAGGTACAACTATGACCGTTATAGATAAAGCAGTGCCGAATATAGTGGGCGTGGACTTGGGCTGCGGAATGTACACCGTTAATTTAGGCCGCAATGAGATCGACCTTGAGCGCTTTGACGAAGCGGCTCACTTTATCCCGTCAGGCTTTAATGTATGGGATGGCCGGCGGGAACGCTTTGACCTCACGCGGCTGCGCTGTTACAGATCACTTAAAGACTCGCCGCGGATAGAGAGAAGCTTGGGATCGTTAGGCGGCGGCAATCACTTTATCGAGATAGACGTATCGAAAGACGGAACTAAATATCTTGTCATTCACTCCGGCAGCCGCAACTTAGGCAAGCAGACAGCAGAACTCTACCAGCAGCTTGCTGTTGACTTAAACAAAGGCAAAGATGAGCTGTTTCAGCAAAGGGACGAGATTATACGCAGTTATAAAGAACAGGGAAGACGTAAAGAGATACAGGCAGCGTTGAAAGAGCTTATGGCTCAATGGCTCGATAAAGAGACTTCTATGCCGGAGGACTTATGTTTTCTATACGGCAGATATTTTGATGATTATCTTCATGACGTTGAGATCTGTCAGGAGTTTGCACGCCGCAACCGTGAGAAAATTGCCGAGGTCATACTTGGCAGGATGGGCATAACGGGCGGCGATGCGTTTCATACTATACATAATTATATAGTTACAAGCGAGATGATTTTGCGTAAGGGAGCTATCGCCGCTCATGCTGGTGAGCGAGTGCTGATACCCATTAACATGAGGGACGGCTCGGTCTTAGCTGTAGGCAAGGGAAATCCGGACTGGAATTACTCAGCGCCGCACGGCGCAGGCCGCGTCATGTCAAGAAAGACTGCGCTGTCAAGCCTGAGCATGGATGAGTACCGCAAGACGATGCAGGGAATTTATACGACTTCTGTCAACGAGGCTACGCTTGATGAAGCGCCCATGGCGTATAAATCTCTTGATGAGATTATCGGCGCTATAGCTGCAACAGCTGATGTAATTGATGTCATGAAGCCCATATATAACTTCAAGGCTGCGTATTAAAAAATAATAAATCGAGGGCAAATTATGTTTAGGATTGTGCGCAATGACATAACTAAAATGAATACTGAAGCCATAGTGAACACTGCGAACGCCGAACCTAAAGTCGGCGCGGGCTGTGATACGGCGGTGTACAAAGCGGCAGGCTATGACGAGCTGCTGGCTTACAGGCGGGAAAATATCGGCGTTGTTAATGAAGGCGACGTGTTTATTACGCCGGGATTTAATTTATCGGCAAAGTATATTATTCACGCGGTGAGTCCGCGGTATGAAGCCGGCAGCCGCGATGCTGAGGCGAAGCTCAGAGCCTGTTACCGTAAGAGCCTTGAACTTGCGAAAGCAAATCAAATTAAGTCCATCGCGTTCCCGTTAATCTCTACCGGAAGCTTTAAATATCCTAAAGAAGAAGGTATGCGCATCGCCGTTGATGAGATTAACGCTTTTATGCTTAATAATAAACACGATAATATAGATATATTTCTTGTTGTATTTTGTGATGAGACTACGGCGCTGGGTGAAAAGCTTGTCACTGACCTTGAGGAATATATAGATCAAAATTATGTAGATGAGAAGCTGCGCGAGGAATATGAATATAAATATGAATATGAGGCAGAAGTCCGGCATTTTGCAGCCGCAATAACGCTTAGTCCGCCTAAAAATTTAATCGATAGGCAGCTGAGGCAGTATAGAAGCCATACAAATAAAATCGATAAACGGATGCAGCGGCTCCCCGAGACGTTCTCGCAGTGCTTAATGTCTTTAATTCGTGATAAGAATATGAATAATGCCGAGGTCTACAAGCGGGCTATCGTTGATAAAAAAATTTTTTCTAAGATAAAAAATAACGTGAATTATCATCCGCAGAAGTTGACCGCGCTGTGTCTCTGCATCGGAGCGAAACTTAATCTTGATGAAGCTAAAGATTTGCTTGCGCGGGCTGGCTATGCGCTGTCGCCGTGCGACAAGACTGACGTTATATTTTCATATTTTATCGAGAATGAAATCTATGACATGATCGAGCTTGATATTCAGTTAGAAAAGCATGGGCTGCCCTGCATTATCGCATAATTAACAGGTCGCTTTGCGGGAGACCGGTTTAAAAAATCTTAAGCGTATAATTGCCTTACAAAAAATAAGGGGGCTTAATTATGCGTAAAGATTTGACGGAAGTTGTGTTTATTCTTGACAAGAGCGGATCAATGAGCGGACTTGAGGGTGATACTATCGGCGGATTTAATTCAATGATTGCTAAGCAGAAGAAAGAGGCCGGCGAAGCGTATATCTCAACGCTGCTGTTTGATGATGATACTGAAGTGCTGCATGACAGAGTGCCGATCAGTGCGATTGAGCCGCTGACGGAAAATCAGTATTGCGTAGGCGGCCGCACGGCGCTGCTTGATGCAATAGGCGGCGCTATTAAGCATATTGCAAATATTCACAAGTACGCGCGTGATGAAGACCGGCCTGAAAAGACATTATTTATCATTACAACTGACGGCATGGAGAACTCAAGCCGCATCTACAGCTATGACAGCGTTAAAAAGATGGTCGAGCATGAAAAAGCAAAGTACGGCTGGGAATTTCTTTTTCTCGGGGCAAATATTGATGCTATTGAAGTAGCAGGCTGGTTCGGCATTGACCCTGACAGAGCAGTCGACTATGAGTGCGACGGTGAGGGAACTCGGCTGAGTTACAGCGTCCTGTCCGAGGCAGTATCAGCAGCTCGGAACGCGGAAAGCAAACGATTATTTTCTCATGCGATGAGCGGTTGCCTTGAGCCTATCAGGCGTGACCACAAGAAAAGGCATAATAGCAAACACTAAATTTATCAAGCTTATAAACAACGGGAGAGCAAGTATTAACCGCTCCCCCGTTTTAATATTTTAATATTTTAATATTTTAATTACACCGAATTATTTTTTCCGGCAGCCTGCCTATCTCTTGATACGAATTTAATATTTCCAGCAAGATATACAAGGCCATAACATCAATGCCTGATGGGTTTGTTTTCCACGTGCCGCTTGCGTTCTTAACTTTTATCTTCCCTTGAGCAAAATATTCTCCAAAAGGAAAATCCCTTTTTACCCGCTTCACAATCAGCTTCTTACGACCGGAAGGCATTCGTTTAAGTTTCTCGTGAATTTCCGGCTCTACAAATGCGTCACGTTCAATATATAATTCGCCGTCCTCAAGATCTTTAAAGCGTTCCCAGCCTTTTATATTAATATTATAGCAGCGATATGAATATATAACTAACGTATCGTCGGCCTCTTGAAGATTGGCATAGCCGCAATAACCTAGGCTCATGAAAATTCACCGTCCGCTTGCATCGCTTAATTTTTAATTTTACACTTCAACTTTAAAGACGCTCGAATCCGACAGCAGGCATGACATGAGTAATTTTTCTACGTATCTCATCAAGCACCTCGCAATGCGTATATCATCGTCCGCGATAAGCTCTTCAGATAGATTATTGACGTAACTGCAGATTTCACCGGCTAAATTCCATTGGCCGCCGTACATTTCATTTATGTTCGCCGTTATGCCGCGTATATACAGCTCATTTGATATGCGCGTGATAAGCTCTTTTGCTGCTTTCTCAGTGAACGTTGCGATTAAAATATTTTCAGGTTTAACGCCGCGCTCCTCGATTAAATAAAGAGTACGCTGAACGAGTGTGTAGGTCTTCCCTGTGCCCGGGCCTGCAGTGATCAAGACAGGGCCGTCCGAGGCGGCTATGGCCTCTCGCTGCGCTGAATTTGCATTGCCGAAATCAAACATTAAGTCTCTAATCTCCTCTGCCCACACATTTTTTAAAAAATATTTTAAAAAATATAACAGACTTAATATTCAAATTCAATACTTCAGCCCTGCATCGCAAAGCAATTTAACTCAATAAAAAAATTTCCCGCTAATTGCAGTCAATCAACGGGAAATTTTTAATTTTAAAAATTATTTTTAATATTTTATTTAATTCTTAATTCTATTTTTAATTGGGTTAAACTCGCCGTCTAAAAGTTCTTTAAATTTCGCAATGCTCATAGAGCCTAAGTCGCCCTTGCTGCGCTCTCTAACTGCAACTTCTTTGTTCTGCGTCTCTTTATCGCCTAAGACCAACATATACGGCACTTTCTGCAGCTGCGCATCTCTAATCCTGCGGCCAAGCTTCTCATCACGAGCGTCTATCTCAACTCTCAAATCCCAGTCCATAAACTGCTCTTTAAGCTCTTCAGCATAAGCTCTATGCTCTTCTGCAATTGGAATTATGCGTATCTGCACCGGCGCGATCCAGAACGGGAACGCTCCGGCGTAATGCTCGATTAAAATTCCAAAGAATCGCTCCAAGCTGCCCAGCACCGTCCGATGCAGCATGACCGGCCTATGCTCTTGACCGTCTTCACCTATATAAGTCAGTTCAAAGCGCTCCGGCAGCTGGAAGTCAAGCTGCACAGTCCCGCACTGCCAGCTGCGGCCAAGGCAGTCCTCAAGATGAAAATCTATCTTAGGCCCATAAAATGCGCCGTCGCCCTCGTTGACCCTGTAATTAATATTCGAAGTCTCTAACGCCTCGCGCAGGCCGTTCTCAGCAGCTGCCCACTGCTCCTCAGTACCCATCGAGTCCTCGGGCCGCGTCGATAACTCAACAGTATATTTAAATCCAAACACGTCCGAGTAAATATATTTACATAAATCTATAATTCTAATCACTTCGTCGCGCACTTGCTCAAGCGCACAGAAAGCGTGGCAGTCATCCTGAGTGAAGCAGCGCACGCGCATTAAGCCATGCAGCACGCCGCTGCGCTCGTGCCTATGCACTATTCCAAGCTCAGTCAGCCGCATCGGCAGCTCACGGTAGCTGCGCAGCTGAGTTTTATAGACTAAAATGCTGCCCGGGCAGTTCATCGGCTTAATCGCAAACGGCTTCTCGTCGATCTCAGTAACATACATATTTTCGCGATAATGATCCCAGTGACCCGAACGTATCCATAAGTCCCTGTCTAAAATCTGCGGCGTGCGAATTTCAGTATGGCCGCGCCGCACATGCTCTTTGCGCCAAAATTCAGTTAAAGTATTCAGCACCGCAAGTCCTTTAGGATGGAAGAACGGGAAGCCCGGGCCTTCTTCATGCAGACTAAATAAATCAAGCTCGCGGCCAAGCTTCCTGTGATCCCTTAATTTAGCCTCTTCCATGCGCTTTAAATATTGCTTTAATTCATCCTGAGTTGCAAACGCCGTGCCGTAAATGCGCGTAAGCATTTTATTTTTCTCGCTGCCCCGCCAGTACGCACCGGCAACCGACAATAATTTAAAATGCTTAATATAAGACGTATCCGGCACGTGAGGGCCGCGGCATAAATCTTTATACTCGCCCTGCTTATATACAGACACATGACTTACGCCCTCAGCTTTAAGCTCGCTTATTAATTCAGTCTTATACGGGTCATCTTTAAATAAATCAAGCGCATCGTCACAAGTCAAGTCTTCACGCGTTACAACTTCAGCCTGCGCCGAAATTTTGCGCATCTCAGCCTCGATTGCAGCTAAATCATTTTCAGTTATGACAGCGTCATTACCTAAATCTATATCATAATAAAATCCGTCTTTAATCGCCGGCCCAATTCCGAAATGCGTACCCGGGTACAAACGCTCAACCGCCTGCGCCATTAAGTGCGCACAGCTATGCCTTATAATCTCCAGTCCCTCGTCCGACTCAGGGCTTATATACTCAACGCCCTCTGCGCCCTCACTCACGCGGCTTAAATCTATAATCTCATCATTAACTTTCGCCGCGATATACTTCTCTTTCTTGCTCATAATTAAATTATTTTCTCCTTAATAAATAATAAATTAATAAATTAATAAAAGCCCCCTCCGGCTTTAAAATCACGCCGCGAAGAGGGCAATTTAAATTTTAAATTTTAAAATTTATAAATTACTTCATCGCGCGTAAAACAAGTTCAGCTATCACAGCCGAGCCCACGAACGTGCCGACAAATACAAATAAGCCGACTAAGACTATGCGCCAGCCCTGCTTCTTTAATATCCCAATATCTTTGCCGACTGCAAGACCTGCATAGGCTAAAATAGGCGTGCATAATCCTACAAAATTAATCTTGCTTACCCATGCCGTAAGCTGCTCAGCACCCGGGAAACCCGGCACTGTTACTAAACAGCCAAGCGTAACTATATACGCAACAGCCGGCAAGCCCTTCCACGGTATAATATAGTGAATAAATACGCCGCCGGCGATAATCGCTAATAAGACTAAAATTCCCGGGATCGCATCCTGAAATAATGCCGCTGCACTCGCCGCGCCCTCAGCACCCCATACAGTAAGACCATGCTGCGCTCCAACCCAGTTGCCAAGCAAAATCTGCACGCCGCATATAATTAAAAATATAGCCATTTGCTTATAAGTCATAATTAAAATCCTCGCTTAATTTAAAATTAAAATTAAAAATTAAAAATTAAATTAATTACTCGCTTCAACACTTGCACTGCCAGTCGGACGGCTCGGCGCATCTTTAACGCCGCAAAGTCTCACAAGCCACTCGCTTATCGGCAAGCTTAAAAATACGCACATGTAAACGCCGTCAAGACCTGAGCACATGTTGCTTGCAGATGCTAAAGCCGCCAGCTCGTCTTTAATCGCCGGATACATCTCGGTCAACGGAGCAAGCGACGCTGACATCATGCTTGCGCTGCCCGTGCCGCACGCCATTGCAAGCGCCTGCGGGCTGAAAAATGCCGTGCCGTCAGCGCTCGACATAGTCGAAGCTATAAAGCTTGACAAAAAGCTGCAGAATAAAGCTCCGAACACCGTACCTGTTACATACACGCCCATAACGCCGATGCCTTCCGGCGTATCCATGCCGTACTTCTCACCGACTATAGCTACATTCGGCTCACGCGCATTGCTAAACGCTGCGCCGACCGCCTCACGCTTCAAGCCTAATAATACTGCTATGGGAATTCCGAAGAATACCGTGCCGATATTGCCGAACTCCTGCAGAATTAACGCCGGTGCCGACTGCACAACCTTCCAGAAGCTCGGCCCGACTAACGTCCCGTACCGCGCCATTAAGAAAAAGAACGTCACGCTCACAAGCGACGACGTCTCAACCATATCATCGTGCGTTAATAACTTCAAAGCCGGTATGCCGCAAAGCGCACCAAAAATAAACGAGTAAAGCAGCGGGATCATAACAAGCTTGGCCGGCCCTACGTCAAACGATATAGTCCCGATAAGCTCGGCTATTACGGTCAGGACAAGCGCAAGAACATGAAGCTTCCAGTTTTTAAGCGCTCTGTCAACGATGTTCATTAATAAAACACTCCTTTTAATAAATAAATTTATTTTTAACGCAATAAAAAAATCGGCTGTAACATTCCCATAATTAAAATTAATTATTTTATTACAGGAAACGATACAGCCAATTAATTATTTAAACTAAAATTCCGGCTTACCGAGGCCACTAATCCCCGTCGTTGCCTTTTAATTAACTTTATTTAATTTTTCGCTATTATATCATAATCAAAACGCAAAACAAAATTTTATTTATTCCTGAAATTCCAAATATACTATGACCGGCCCTTCAGTATAAATATCCGACGATGCAACAGCATTTATTATTACCGGTTCTTTGATATTATGCAGCTTATTTACGGCCTCGAAAAATGCTTCGCCGCCGAGCGCTCCTACATTATTCGTAGCAGGGTCAGGCAGCACGCCGTCATCTATAGCCTGCAGCTTCAAATTACGCAAAAATACATGCAAAGTCAATTCCGGATCAACATTAACGTCCTGCGCGTCAAACGCCTTTCGATAAATCACATCTCCGGCCTCATAAATTAAATTGCTGACTCCAAAATCAAATTTAACTTTTATGCTCTCGCCCAAGGCCGTGTTCTCACGCGACAGCGCTCTTACATAAAATCTTAAATCTACATCATCGCTTAAATTATTAAAATTTTCTTTAAGCTCCTGAATTAAATTACTTTGCTCTTTATCATCAAATTCTAACGGCGCATTTAAACCGGCCTCGGCCATTCGAACCATGGCGCTCAGCCTCGACCGCTGCTTTAACTCATTAAGCTTTAAATCTATATCGCCGCTCACAAAATCTTTATAATCTAAATTAATTTGCGCTAATAAAATATTTGCCCTAAATGCTATAGTATCGCTGCGCAAAGTACTTAACGAGTTCTTTAATATATCAAGCTCGCCGCGCATTGAATTTAAACTCGCCTCAAGTTCGCGCTTCTCTTGCTCTAATACTAACCTGTCATTGCGCAAAGTCTCTAAATCAAGTCTTGTCAAGTCCAAACTTGCCGCCGCAATCTGCACCTGCTCCTGCTGAAAAGCTAAGTCCGACTGTGCCTGCATCACCGTATTCTGACTTTCGTTAAGCTGCAGCCTTAAGTCAAATATTTGCTGCCTAATATATTTCATGCTGAACAAAGCCGTACGTACGTCCTGTGAAAATACGGATAATACAGCAAGCACTATTACGGCTATCATGCCGCCGGTCAGCGCAGTAATCAAACGGCTCGTGTACTTAGGCCGCAAGTTAAACAGCGAGATACGCTGCTTGCCGTACTTAAAGCCTAATATATCGCCCAGTATAGCAAGCGACGCACTGCCGAGTATTAATAATAAAATTAAAAGCCAGTTC
>JAFUXM010000291.1 GCA_017470785.1 Synergistaceae bacterium | reverse complement strand
ATATTAATTAAGGAGCGTTCGCTGTGAGCATGAACGTTGATATAATTTCCGGCTTTTTAGGGGCTGGTAAGACGACTTTGCTGAATAAAATTATTCCGGCTTTAAGTTCTGAGCTGCGAGCTAAGCTTGTGCTGATTGAAAACGAGTTCGGCGAGGCAGGCATTGACGCTGATTTAATTAACGGCGGGCTGCCGGTCAAAGAGCTTAATGCTGGGTGCGTGTGCTGTACGCTCAAGGCGAAGCTGCAGGCTGTGCTTGAGAATATTTATTCGCAGTCAAGCAATGCTTATGTATTAATTGAGCCGTCGGGCGTAGGGCAGCTGTCGGACGTGATAAGCGCGTGCGAACTGGCTGGCAAGCTCGGCGTTGAGTTAAGCGTCCGCCATAGAATAGTTGTAGTCGATGCGTCGAGTTATTTTGATTATTATGACGGCTTCGGCGATTTCTATATGGATCAAGTCAGGCACGCGAGCTTGATTGTGTTTAGTCATATAAAAGACATAAGCGATGCAGCGCGGGCAAAATTATTTGACGCAGTGCGCGATGCTAATCATAACGCCGTGCTGTATCAAAAGAACTGGTTTAGCTCTGAGAGCGCAGGGCTTGAGCTTGTGACTTTGCTTGAGAGTTTAGAGCCTGAGCATGATAATCACGAGCATGAGCATTCGCATAATCACGAGCATGAGCATGAAGACGAGCAAATTTTAAATTCTTTAAGCTTTACGAGCGTTAAAGATTTTGCAAGTCTTGATGAGATTAAAGCTATGTTAAATGCTCTTAAAAATTTTGAGCTTTACGGCGAAATTTTTAGGGCAAAGGGCTTAGTGAAGCTTGATAATAAAATTTTTAAGTTTGATTTCACGCCGTATCATGATGAAGTTAAAGAGTTAGAGGCTTGTAATTTAAATTCAAGGGCTGTGATTATCGGGCGGAATTTAAACGAGGCCGCGCTGAATAATTTATTTAAATTTTAATTTTAATTTTAAGAAACGTGAGGATAGTTTATTGCCGGAAGTTTTAATAAAGGACGTTAGCTTTGCCTATGATAAGGAGCTTATACTGGGCGGAATTAATTTAGAGGTCGAGGCCGGTGACTTTGTGTGCTTGCTTGGACAGTCGGGCTGCGGCAAGAGTACGCTGTTAAGGCTGCTTGCCGGGCTTGAGACGACTAAACAGGGCGAAATTTTAGTTAAGGGGCAGCCAATCACTAAGCCTGGCTATGACCGGATTATGGTGTTTCAGGATTATGGATTATTCCCGTGGATGAGCGCCGGCGAGAATATCACTATTGCGCTGAAGCAAAAATTTAAAAAGATGAGCAAGAGTGAGCTGAAGGCGCGGGCGTCGGAGTGGATGCGGAACGTCGGACTTGATCCTGAAATTATTTATGACAAGCTGCCGATGGAGATTTCCGGCGGACAGCGGCAGAGATGCGCGACTGCGCGGGCGTTCGCTATGGACTCGCCGATTATGTTAATGGATGAGCCGTTCGGAGCGCTTGACGCAGTGACTAAGGCATTACTGCAGGATACGGTGCTGTCGCTGTGGGAGCGCGGCGGTGAACATGGCCGCAAGACCGTATTCTTCGTGACGCATGAGGTCGACGAGGCGTTATTGCTTGCAACTGATATTTTTATTTTTGGCCAGTCGCCGAGCAAGATTATATTTAAGCACTCGTTTAAAGGCCAGGCCAAGCCTAAGCGTGAGACGATGTTTACTGACCCTGAAGTCATGGCGCTGCGCAATAAGATTATTAAGATTATTAATGACGAGGTCAGCGCAAAGGCCATTAGAGCATCGGCTCATAGTTAAGTTTTTAATTTAATTTAAATTTATTTATTTTAGAAGGAAGTGTATTTAAATATGAAGAAGTTTTGCGGTTTAGTTATCGCGTTAGTTGTTGTGATGTCGGCATGTGCGGCGTTTGCCAAGCCTGATGACGTGATTAAAATTAAGCTTGCGGCGCAGGCAACGTCCGGTCAGGTCTTTCAGTATTTGGCAGAGGAGCGCGGCTATTTAAAGGATGAGGGCATTGACGTGCAGATGGTCTATATTAACAACGGCACGGACGCGTTCTCGGCTCTTAGCTCAGGGCAGGTTGACGTTATATCGACCTACGGCACGGGCGGTCCGCTGATTCAGATAGTCAACGGCCAGCCGTTCACGATTTTCGGCGGCTACATGATCATCGGCGAGACTCCGGTCTATGGCTTGCCTGAGACTGAGTATAAAGGTCTCGAGAGCTTTAAGGGCAAGAAAATTGCGATCATGCGCGGCGGCACGCCTGATATAGTTTTAAAAGGCATTTTATATGATGCAGGATTATTAGATCAGGTCACGTTCGTTGAGCTTAAGAAGAATACGGATGTGCTGCAGGCAATCATGAAGAAGGAAGTTGATTTTGGTTCGACTTCGACGGGCTTCCAGGTGCAGGCAAGGCAGTGGGGACTTGAGGTCAAGATGTGGCCGGATGAAGTATGGAAGCTGCATTCTTGCTGCCGCATGTTATCCAAGACTTCATGGCTTGAGAATAACAACGAGGCGTTATATAGACTTATTAGAGCTTATTTAAGAGCTGAAGAGGATATGCAGGATGAGATGCCGCATATAGTTGACTTAATAGTCGAGAAGCTTGATATTGCTAAAGAGACAGCCGAGAGCTTTGTGTTAAGCCCGCATATGATCTATGACACTGACCCGTATAAAAACAGCGTATTTAAGATGTGGGACAAGATGAGCAAGTTCGGCTATCTGCCAAAAGACCCGAGCATCAAGCTTGAGGATCACATGAACACGGCTATTTATTTAAAGGCTCTTGAGTCGCTTATAAAAGATTATCCGGACAACGCGTTTTATAAGGCAAAGCTCGAGCAGTTTAATAAAAATAATATTTAATAATGCTTAAAGTCTTAAAAAATTATCTGGGAATAATTTTAATATTTATCGGGATAGTAGCCGGCTATATTTTATTGACTGACGTATGGCATGTGCTTGACCCGTTCTTATTCCCGAGCTTAAGCAAAGTGCTGCCGCTGTTTGTCGAGTATTCGCCGAAATTGCTCGAGGGCTTTCAAAGCTCGATGATTTTATTATTAAGCGGCTTCTCGCTGTCGCTGATAGGCGGAATATCGATAGGCGTGTTAATCGGCTTAAGGTCGCGGCTGCGCAAAAATTTAACGCCGTATATTAACGCGTTCAGCGCAATTCCGGTGACGCTGCTTACGCCTTACGCAATAAATATTTTCCCGAGCTTTCGCGTAGCGTCTATATTTATAATTTTTCTTGGCTGCTTCTGGATCATTCTGGGAACGACTATAAGCGCCGTTATGACTATCGACAAGCGTTATTTAGAGAATGCGGCGATAATCGAGATGGGCAGCGTTGAGAGATTATTTAGAATTATATTGCCTGCTGCCTCGCCGACGATTTTAGTCGGCTGCACGATTGCTTTAAAAATGGCCTTTGTCTTGCTTGCAGTAGCTGAGATGTTCGGCGCTACATCCGGCATGGGATATTTTATTCAGTATTACTCAGACTTTGCAAGATTTGACTTAGTCATGGTAGGCTTTATATTTATCGCTATAGTGCTTGTAATATTAATGTATTTATTTGATTGCGCTAAAGCGAAGATTTTATACTGGACTATTAATAATTAATTAGTGCTTAATGCAAGCCGGGACTTAATTAAAAGTCTTGGCTTGCTTTAATTTAATTTAAATTTTAATTAAGGAGCGTGTAATTATGCTTAAGGATACTATGACGCCTAAGGAGAGGGCGGCGGCTATTGCAGCTGGCAAGCCTGTTGACAGGATGCCGTGCAACCCGAATATTGCTAACGGAGTTGCGAGAGTTTACGGCTGCAAAATCTCTGAGTTTAACACGAATGCTAAGACTATAGCTGATGCGCAGATAGCGTGCTATAGACGGTTCGGAGCGGACAGCGCGAGAATTTTCACGGATTTGTTCACGTTTGCCGAGGCAATGGGCGCAAAAGTAAAATTTCCTGATGATGACACGGCTGATTTAGAGGCGCCGGCAATTTCAGCTGACGTGCCGGACTCTGAATTAATGAAAGAAATTGAGAAAATCAGGCCGGTTGATCCGTATCATGATGCACGGCTGCCGCTGCATCTTGAAGCAATGAAGTATTTGCTTGACGGCGTAGGCGACGAGATGGGCTGCTCAGCAGGAGTTATCGGGCCGTTCACTAACTCGTTCTTCTTGTTGGGCGTCGAGCGCACGCTGCGTGCAATTCATAAAAATCCTGAAGTCGTGCATAAATTAACGCAGATTTCGCTTGACTGCGCTAAATCATTTGCAGATGCAGCGATTAAAATAGGTTTAACGCCGACTATATCCGAGCCGATGTCTTCGTGTACGGTCGTAAGCCCGAAAGTATTTAGAGAATTTTCGCTGCCGTATTTAAAGGAACGTGTAGATTTTATCAAGAGCAAGGGCAAGGGCGTTGTAATTCATATTTGCGGCCAGACGAATAAAATTTGGCGCGACTTGGCCGACATGGGAATAGCCGGAATGAGCATTGATAACGTTGCGAGCATAAAAGAATGCAAGGCGTTAATCGGCAATGACACTAAGATAATGGGTAACGTTGACCCGGGCGGTGTCATGTACTCAGGCACGCCGGACGAAGTGCGCTTAAAGACGCTTGAGTGCATACGCGACGGCTATGATTCGCCTAAAGGCTATATGATCATGTCGGGCTGCAGCCTGCCGGTTGACTCGCCGTTTGAGAATATCGACTCGATGATGAACACGGTACGCGAGCTCGGCTATCCGGTCGATGTTAATAAACTTGACGCTATGCTGGCTGATGTTAAAAAGAGACTTGGAATTTAAATATTAATTAATTAAAAAGGATTGGGGAAATTTAATTATGGCAGCAACTAAAGAAGAATTATTGCAGAGATTGTCGGATTGTGTTTTAAACATGGAGGACGAAGAGGTCATAGACGTAGCTAAAGAGTACGCGGCAGCCGGCTATGACCCGTTGGACGGAATATTAAAGGGCCTTGTCGCTGGAATTAATAAAGCATCTGACTTATACGAGCGCGAGGAATATTTTATCCCTGAGCTGCTAATTTGCTCGAGTGCTATGTATAATGCGCTTGATGTATTAAGGCCGTTAATCCCGAAGGAGCAGAGCGGCGGCAAGTGCAAGGTAGTAATCGGCGTTGCCCGCGGCGACACTCACGACATAGGCAAGAACTTAGTGAAAATTATGCTTGAATCTGCAAATTATGAAGTCATAGACTTAGGGCGCGACGTGCCGGTCGAGGACTTTGTGAATACGGCCAAGCGCGAGGGCGCAAAAGTCATCGGCCTGTCAACTTTGATGAGTACATCAATGAATAACATGGCGAAAGTCGTCGAGATGTTAAAGAGCGAGGGCATTAAAGATCAGATTAAAGTTATAGTAGGCGGCGGCCCGATCTCGCAGTCGTTCGCTGACAAGATCGGCGCGGACGGCTACTCGGTCAATGCAGCCGAGGCAGTCAAGCTTGTTGATAGATTAGTCGGCAATGCAGAGCCGATACCTGCGGCGTAATTTATAAAATTAAATATGCTTAGCTACAAAGAAAGATTATTTAAGGCGGCCAGGGGCGGAAGCGTCGACCGGCCGCCCTGTATTTGCCCGGGCGGCATGATGAACGCTATCGAGCAGGATATTATGATTAAGAGCGGCTGCGCGTGGCCTGAAAGTCATTCTAATCCTGATAAAATGGCGGAGCTTGCGTTAAGCTTATATTTAGCCGGCGGCTTTGAGAACTGCGGCGTGCCTTTCTGTATGACGGTAGAGGCCGAGGCCATGGGCGCTATAGTTGACATGGGAGACATGGACGCCGAGCCTCATGTTGTTAAATCAGCCCTTAACTCTACGCAAGATTATGCAAAATTAAAAAATTTAGATTTAAATTCAGGCCGCGTTAAGACTGTGTTAGATGCTATTAAAATTATTAAGCAGCGTGATAATACAGTGCCGGTGATAGGCAATATAACCGGGCCGATAAGCGCGGCAGGGCAGCTGGTCGATATGGCAAAATTATTAATCGAGATGCGCAAAAGCCCTGAGA
This sequence comes from Synergistaceae bacterium, assembly GCA_017470785.1. Lineage (GTDB taxonomy): Bacteria > Synergistota > Synergistia > Synergistales > Aminobacteriaceae > JAFUXM01. The sequence goes on along the minus strand of JAFUXM010000291.1, from coordinate 15,186 downwards.
CTTGCCATAAGTTTATAGAGTTAGTCACGCAGAATTTAATTAAATTTGCAGCTGCGCAAGTTGAAGTCGGCGCTGATGTAATTTGCATAGCCGAGCCGTCGGGAACGGGCGAGATCTTAGGCGCAGAATTATTCCGCAATTTCACGGTGAAATATTTAAATAATATTCTTGAAAGCTTAAGTGAGTTTAAAGATATTATAAAGATCGTGCATATCTGCGGCAGGTTAAAGAGCGTGTATAACGAGCTTGCGAATTTAAAGTGCGACGTGTTCAGCATGGACTCGGCTGTAGATTTAAAATTATTGCATGAATATATGCCTAATCATAGATTAATGGGCAATGTCAGCACTCACACAATCGGCACGATGCCCGAGGCGAAAGTAATAGACTTAACGCAGAACGCAATAGCGCGGGGCGCTGATATAGTTGCACCGGCGTGCGGCCTGCCCGTGTCAACGCCGTTAGATAATATACGCGGCATGGTCAAGGCCGTGCGGCAATATAATTTAAATTAATTAATTTAATTTTTAATTTGCGGTCTTAATTATATAAGGCCGTAAATTAAATCAGGGGGCTTTTAAATAATTTATGAGCTTAAAAATTAATATTGCGAATAATAATAAAGTTATAGAGTGCGAACAGGGCGAGAATTTATATTTAGTCTTGGCTGCGCATAATTTGATAGATGCGCCGTGCGGCGGCCGGGGTGTCTGCGGCAAATGCGGCGTTGAAGTTGACGGAGTTAAAAAATTATCGTGCGAAGTCAGAATTAATAAAGATATTAATGTAACTTTGCCCGAGAGCGAGAAAGCGAGCCGCATAACGTCAACAGGGTTTAAGAAAGATTTTAAACTTGACGCGGCGCAGGGCTTAGGTATTGCTGTTGATATAGGCACGACTACAGTAGTAGCTGCATTAATAGATTTAGCAAGCGGCGAAGAGCTTGAAAGCTATTCGTGCTTAAATTCACAAAAAGCCTGCGGCCAAGACGTGATAACCCGCATTCATTACTCAGATGAAAATTCAGAGAATTTAAGCGGCCTGAATTATTTGCAGAAATTAATTCTTGATGACTTAAGAAATTTAATCAGCAAGCTGCTCGAGAATTATAACGCGCGGGACGTCAAGGCTGTGACGGTTGCGGGCAATACGACTATGATACATTTATTTGCAGGCGTGAACCCGCATTCGTTAAGCGCAGCGCCGTATAAGCCGATGTTCGACGGGGCGTTAATTTTAAGCGCAAAAGATTTAAATTTAAATAATTTAGACTGCGAAGTATATTGCCTGCCTGCTGTAGCTGCTTACGTCGGCGGCGATATTACGGCCGGCGTATTAGCCTGCGGCATTGATGAGATGCAGGGCAGAATTTTATTTATTGACATCGGCACTAACGGCGAGATGGTCTTAGCTAATAATCAAAAATTATTTGCGTGTTCATGCGCGGCCGGCCCGGCTCTTGAGGGCATGAATATTACCTGCGGAATGCGTGCAGCTGACGGCGCAGTTGACGACGTGACTATAGATGATAATAATAAAATAAAATTCAGCACGATTAATAATAAATCGCCTAAGGGCATATGCGGCAGCGGATTATTAGCGTTGATTGCCGAGCTGAGAGCGCATAAAATTATTAACTCGAGCGGCAGGTTTAATGATTGCGAGCTTGTGAGCGTTGACACTGAGAATAAAAAGCGCGTTGTGATAGATGCTGCAAATAACATATTTATAAGCCAGAAAGATATAAGGCAGGTGCAGTTAGCAAAAGGCGCGATATTGTCAGGTGTAGTAACTATGTTAAGAGCGGCTGGCTTAAGGCCTGATGAGCTTGATAAAGTTATAATTGCCGGTCAGTTCGGGTCGCACTTAAAGGCTGAGAGCATCACCGGCGCTGGGCTTATACCTGATGAGCTGACGCAGAAAATTATTTATGCAGGCAACACGTCTATATCAGGCGCTGAAATTTGCTTGCTGTCGCGCGGCCAGCGTGAGCAGTGCGAGAATTTTACTAATAAAATAAATTATATCGAGCTCTCGACTTTAGAGGGTTTTGATAAAGTATTTATAGACAGCTTGAAATTTTAGCTGCGAGACCTGAGTATGTGATTTTAAAATTAAATTAAATTAAATATGGGAGATTAAATTATGTCTGCTTGCAATTTAGTTGACAAGGGCGACGTCACACCCGCAATGCTTAATAAATTAAAATTTGAGTTTAAAGATATATATAATTCGGCTGAGAATATCGAAGCTGCTGCGCTTGCAGCTAAAGAAGAATATAAACGTGATTTCGCGATGATCCCGTTTTGCCACACGGTCGAGGCGAAGGCGCTGGGCGGAGATATTTTCCCGGGCGATGACACAGCCGGCCCCAGAACCAGAGCATATATTTATAAAAACATGGACGAGCTGAAATTATTTAGCTTTAATGATTTTAAAGATTTAAATAATTTAGCGAAGGCGTGTAAAGATTTAAAAGCGCGGGGCGAGAAAGTCGCATGGATGATAACCGGCCCTATTTCTATTATAAGTTCTTTATTGCCGATCGAGCAGATATTTAAGACATGGCGCAAAGAGCCTGACAAAATTATTAAAGCCTTTAATGAGTTAAAAGACGCTTTGCTTGAGAGCGTAAAATTAATCTGCGAATCAGGCTGCGACTTTATCTCGTACGCAGATCCGGCTGGCAATCTTGATATATTAGGCCCTCGCAACGGCGCGTTTATATCGCAGCATTTCACCGCGCCGTTCTTGAAAGAAGCGATAGAAATTTGCAAAAAATACGGCACGGTGTTAAGCGTATGCCCGCTGACGGCTGAAGCTTTGCAGAAATCTAATTTATTTGACGATGAGCATCGAGCCGAGCGCCTCGCTAAAGATAAGAACGATGGGATAGTCTGCGGCTGCGTGAAAATTATGCCGAAGCTCGAGGGCAGCGCAAGGCCGTTAATTTAAAAATTTAAAATTAAAATTATTATGGCCTCCTGTAACAGGGAGGCATTATTTTATTTAGTTAATAATTCTTTATGATAGAAATAGTTCACGATGCGCGGCGGCGCGTTGAACGGCCTTGACATATCATCCTGATTGCGCACGTACTCAAAATTATTTTGGGCTGCGAACTCACGCATTGTATCGTCCAAGTCATCCCAGTAAACGCGGCTCTTGTTGATATAAATTTCGTCGTAGATAGGCGCTAAGCCGGCATAATTTTGCCTGATAAAATTTAAAATTTTATATTTAAAATCGCCGCGCAGATTTAAGTCCTCGAGCCAGATTAAATTGCAGAAATTTTTTACGCAGTTAATGATCGCCTGAACGTCAGTTATCCCCGGGAAAATCGGCGAGATAAAGCAAGTGGTCTTAATTTTGGAATTATATAGTGTTTGCATTGCGTTAATGCGTCTTGCTATGCTCGGAGCGTTGTCCATGACGGCTTTAAAATTTTCGTCCAGCGTATTAATGCTGAAGCCGACTCTGACATCTTGAAAATTTTTCAGTAAGTCTAAATCGCGTAAAATTAAGTCGGACTTAGTCTGAATAGTGAGTTTTGCGCCGGAGTCTTTAAGCTGGAGCAAGAGTGCGCGGGTACGTTTATATTGCTCTTCGCAGGGATTATACGGGTCAGTCACTGAGCTCAAAAAAATTTCTTGGCCGCTGTATTTAGCCGGCTGTTTAATCTCCGGCCAAAACTTCACGTCCAAGAACTCGCCCCACGGCTCAGGGTGATTAGTAAAGCGTTTCATGAAGCTTGCGTAGCAATACTTGCACGCATGAGGGCAGCCCACGTACGGATTGGCCGCGTATCCCCCGATCGGCAGCCTCGTCTTGGTCAATATGCTCTGAACTTTAATCTCTCTTATCTGCATAAATTATATTTTTGCCTCTCAGAATATTTTATAAAATATTTTATATTTAAGTTTACGCGCTGTTGCATTAACTCCCAAGCCGCGCAAAAATTTAATTTAAAAATGCTTGAGTATCAGCGCAAAGAGGCCGAACGCCAGGTCGAGATATTCACGGATAACAGAGCGCTTGCTGACTTAGCTTATAACGTCGAGCAAAATGCTTTAGGCATGATTGAACTTGTGCATTCAGGATTCTTGCATTTTGACTCGCTGAAGACTATCGTAATGCCGCAGCTTCAGATATTTGATGACGGCGCGCCTAATAAAAATATTTTCTGCATCCATACTTGTCATTTTATACACACTCCTTAAATTTTAAAAAATCATTTTTATTATATAACTAACAAAAGCGCGGGGATTGCTCCCCGCGGTGTCTTATTTAACGTTTGTAAATTCTTTAAATGCCGCTTGTATATTATTTAAATCTTCTTCTGTCCAATCGCTTGACGGGCGGCCGTTCGTGATGTTCTGAATAGTTGTTTTCGTTAAATCAGTATTGTTGTTAAGCACTTTAAGCCACGCTCCGTAAGCATTCTTTTTGCGCGTCTCAAAGTCCGGCTCTGGCTTTAATTCTAACTGCAAGTCGCTGCCTATATCAAGCCATGTCTTTAATTTTTGGCCGACCTCCGGCGTGATTATAAAGCTTTGCCCGTCAAATAAGCTTGTCCGGTCTTTAGATACGCTGGCTAAATGATTAAATCCTAAATTAAAAACGATGGCGAACTCATACTCCAAGCCGTCCCTTTGAACAGGTGCGAGCCCTACCTTGCGGATTACAGTCTTGCCCTTGTCGTCTTTGTCTTGCGCATAGTCTGTCTTAGAGCGCATAGTAGCTATGATATGAGCGTTTGATGTAAGCATGGCCTCAATCAGTTTGTTATGCAAAGGCGTTACCTGTCGCCAAGCAGTGTAGCTGTTAGCGCGGCCGCTGTCTGCTATCCTGCCCTGCATATCTAACAGGCCGCCGTCCCCAGCCCACGCATGGCTTAAGCTGTCAATTATTATCACGTCATAGCCCGCGTCTTCTGCCTCATGAATGGCCGCTAAATATTTTCGAACATCATACGGTGCTGTGATATTGCAAATATCATACTCTCCAAGTTCCGAGTAGAAGTCGCCGCTGCCGTTCTCGGTATCAATCATTGCTATCTTACCGCCTAAGCCCAAGGCTATTAATAATGCGCCGTAAGTTTTGCCTGCTCCGGCCGGGCCGGTGATACCCAGCCGGAGTTTTGTCTTGCGCCGTTCCGCTTTTCTAAATGCCATAACTATGCACTCTCCTTTATTGGTGTAAATTATACTATGAATGGACTTTGAAAATTATCTCCGACTTTTCCCACGCTTCACACCGTGCTTGCAGCTTTCACCGCCCACTGCGGTCAATCGTTAGCAACTTTCTTACTTAATAAGTTTGTTAGCTATATAAGCTTTTAAAGTGTGTTAGCAATAGTTTATAAATTATCGCAGCGCTAAACTTTTTTAGAGATTAATTATAAAAACAAGTTTGCAAATTAATTTTTGCAGCGAGCGTTAAGCTTTGAAAATTTTAGCTAAAATTTTTAAATAAAAAAATTTGTTATGATATGATAATTTTAAAAAATTTAATTTAAGGCGCGAAAGGGAATGAAAATTTTTTGATGATTAGATTTGAGAGCGACTATCAAGAGGGCTGTCATGAAAATATTTTGAAGAGGCTCAGCGAGACTAATCTTGAGCAAAGCTCGGGCTACGGCAATGATATTTATTGTGAGCACGCGAAAGATTTAATTAAAAAAGCTGTAGGGCTTGAGCAGGCTGAAGTTTATTTTCTGGTCGGCGGCACGCAGACGAATAAAATTATAATTAGCGCGCTGTTAAGTCCGTGTGAGGGTGTTGTATGCGCGGCGAGCGGCCATATTAACGTTCACGAGTCCGGCGCAATAGAGAATGCCGGCCATAAAGTCTTAGCTATAAGCTCACGCCATGACGGCTTATTAGATTATAAAGAGCTTGAAGATTATTTGGAAAATTTTTATAGTGATCCTACGCATGAGCACATGGTACAGCCCGGCGTGGTCTATATATCTTTCCCGTCTGAGAACGGCACTCTCTACACTAAGGCAAATCTTGAGAAAATTAAAAAAATTTGCGAAAAATATAAAATTTATTTATTTATTGACGGAGCGAGGCTCGGCTATGGCTTAATGTCTGAAAAGGCGGATTTAAATTTAAAAGAGCTTGCGAATTTGTGCGACGTGTTTTATATCGGCGGGACTAAGTGCGGCGCTCTGTTCGGCGAGGCCGTAGTGTTTAATAATTTAAATATTAAAAATTTTAAGACGTTAATTAAGCAGCAGGGTGCGTTGTTAGCTAAAGGGCGTTTGCTTGGCCTGCAGTTTGAAGAATTATTTAAAGATAATTTATATTTTGAGCTTGCTAAACATGCTAATACTCAGGCTATGAGAATTAGACGGGCGTTTGAAGCTCAGGGCGTGAAATTATTTTATGATTCTTATACTAATCAGCAGTTTCCGGTTTTGAATAAATCCCAGTTTGAATATTTAAATAAAGATTTTAAATTTGAGCTGTGGCAAATTATAAATGAAGAACTTAGTGCGTATAGGTTCTGCACAAGCTGGGCTACGAATAGCAATGCTGTTGATGCTTTGATTAATGCTATTAAAAATATTTAATAAAGGGCTTAATAAAATAAAATGATAAGTGACTTGGAGCGGCAGGTAGACGAGTTAGTGAATATAAAAAATATTCACGTGATGGGTATGGGCGGAGCCGGTATGAGTTCGCTGGCAAAAATTTTGAGCGGCATGGGCTATAGCGTCACGGGCTGCGATTTAGAACACGGGCATTATTTAGACGAGCTTGATGCGCTTAATATAAAGTGCCTGACTGGCCATTCGCCGGAGCATATTGATTTATGCGAGCCTGATTTATTAATTTACACGAGTGCAGTGCGTGAGGATAATTTAGAGTTAAATGCAGCGCGTGATAAGGGCGTTAAGGCAGTAAAGCGCGGCGAGGCGTTGAGCTGGCTGTTTAATAAGGCTAAGGGCATTGGAGTTGCCGGCGCTCACGGCAAGACTACGACGTCGTCAATGATAAGTTTAATTTTGTCACGGGCCGGCCTGTCGCCGACTTTATATGTCGGGGCGGAGATGCGCGACATGGGAACTAATGCGGTATTAGGCCAAGGCGGTTTATTTTTGTCAGAGCTTGACGAGAGCGACGGGTCATTTGAATTATTTAAGCCTTTTGTAAGCGTGATTACTAATATAGACTGGGATCACGCAGATCACTTTAAGACGCGCAATGATTATATAGATGCGTTCACGCGGTTTATTGATAATAGAAAGCAGGGCGGAGCGTTAGTTATCTGCGCTGAGGATGACGGTGCGCAAATTGCGCTGAATAAAATTAATAATGAAATTGGAGCTGTAATTAAATATGGATTTGGAAGCGGCTGGGACTGGGGCGCTGTTAATATAAATCATAAATTAAACGGCGGCTGCAGCTGCGATGTTTATAAAAACGGCGTGAAGACTGGGCATTTAGAGTTAAAGGTCTCGGGCGAGCATAATATTTTAAATGCGCTTGCTGCTCTTGCAGCTGTAAATTTTTTAGGCGTAGAGCTTGAGAAAAGTTTAGAGATTTTGAGCGATTTTCACGGTGCAGAAAGACGCTTGCAGTTTAAGGGCGTGAAAGACGGCGTGTTAGTTATAGATGACTATGCGCATCATCACACTGAGATAAATGCAAGTCTAAGCGCAATGAGAAATATTTACCCGGGCAAAAGAATTTTATTAGCATTCCAGCCTCATAGATATACGCGAACGGCGATATTTGCTGATCAATTAGCAAAGAGTTTAAGCTTGGCCGATAAAATATTTTTGCTGCCGGTATTTAATGCAAGCGAGGATTTTATTGAATCAGGCACGTCGGATTTATTGGCTGGCAAGATTAATAATTGCGTATTGTGCAGCAATTTTGACGAGGCGTTAAAGCTTGTTAAGAGCGAAGTTAAGAGCGGCGATATTTTGCTGACTATGGGCGCTGGGACGATTTATTTATTGGGCGAAAAATTTTTAGCGAGCTGAAAATGAAATTATATTTAGAATTTATATTATAATGAATTAGTTTTTAAGTTAAGTTGATTGATATTTAAAGGGGAAATTGATTGTTGTCTGGCTTTAATTTAAATAATTTAAATAATTTAGAGCGTGATAAAGACCTGAGCGGCCTTACGAGTTTGGGCGTGGGCGGCAGGGCTGAGTATTATGTTGAGCCGGAGAGCATAGATGATTTTAAAGCTGCATTTAAATTAGGCTTAGAAAATAAATTAAAGATATATATACTCGGCGGCGGCAGCAACGTTATTTTCCCTGATGATTATATAAAAGCTCTTGTCATATCTACTAAAAAATTTAATAAAATTTTATTTAATGATAATAATGTCAGAGTGCAGGCTGGATGCAGCTTAGCGAGGCTTGCGGCTGAGGCGGCCAAAAATAATTTGAGCGGGCTTGAGTTCGCCGTTGGAATACCCGGGACGGTCGGCGGCGCAATATTCGGCAATGCCGGCGCAGGCGGCCATGGCATAGCAGAGCTTATAAGCGAGCTTATTATAATAGATGATAAATGTGAATTAAAAAAATTAAGCGCTGAAGATTTTAGTTATGGCTATAGAAATTTTGAGATTAATAATATAGATAAGAATAAGATTTTAATATTAGAGTGCGTGTTGAAACTGCATGAGGCTGAACGGGAGCTAATCGATGCTGAGGTAAAAAGATATTTAAGTAAGAGAATTAATCAGCCTATGGGCCGGAGCGCAGGCTGTACTTTTAAAAATACTGAAATTAAAAAAAATAATAATAATGAAAATAATGAAATTAATTTAAGCGCCGGAAAATTATTAGATGAGTGCGGCTGCAAAGGGCTTGAATGCGGCGATGCTATTGTATCTGAAAATCATGCGAATTTTATTTTGAACAGGGGCAGGGCTCGAAGCGAGGATATTATAAATTTAATTAAAATTTGCCAAGAGCGTGTTTTTAATAGGACGGGCGTTATGCTTGAGCCTGAAATAAAATTTATGGCTTTATAATTTATAATAAAATGATTTAAAATATGTTATAAAAATTTTAATTTATTAAATTTTATTTTAAAAGGGCGGGAGTTTTATAAAATTTGCGCGGGTGCTTTTAATGTCGTTTATATTAGGCGGTGTGTGGCGTTGCTGCGAGTATAGGGCATGGCTGCCGTTAAGCGATTATAAAGTTGATGCGCAGAGTCCGGTGCTTGAGAAGCGTTTATGGGATGTCTTCCCGGCGAGGAGCTTTTATTTTTGGCCGTGGCTTGTATTTAAAGATGCTAAGAATATAAAGGACTTTCTCGAGCGTGATATGCCCGTAAGCGTGCAGATGCAGAAATTAGGCTTCGGCAAGTACAGGACGGTGATACGCTGGCTTACGCCGTGGATAAAAGTTGCGTGGCGTGGCCGCGTATGGTGCATCTCGATAGACGGCAAGATGTGGAATGCTGATGAGATGCCGATATATGCGGCGCAGGCGAAAGGGCCGGTATGGATTTTAAATAATAATAAAATTAAAGCTGGCGCTGAAGCTGAGGCAGAAATCGATGATAATTATGAGCTTCCGACCGGAGTATTTAAATCGCCGGTTGACACGCGGGCGATAAATAAATTTTTGAGCGAGTATCAGGCGTATGACTGGTTTAGCTTAATAGATCAGATTATCATGGACAGGCGGGCCGGCATGGATTTATTTAAAATACGGCTTGCGCTTGATAATCAAGTGTTTGAGATATTAATTCAGGACGGCAAGTATGCAGGTCAGGATTTAGGCGCTGCCGTCAATGATATATTAAAGAAGCTTGCGCGTGAGGGCGGCAATCATGTTATAGATGCGACTTACGAGGGCAAGATATTATTAAGAAAGTTAAGCTCTAAAATAGCGAACAGAAAGGAAGGAGAGTGATAGAAAATGCCCAGAGAATGGGATACGGTAGCGGGGCTGTGTGTAGGCACGACTAAGGTGTCTGTTATAGTAGCTGAAGTAGATCCGCGCTACCAGTCTCAAGACTCTATACATGTCATCGGTATAGGCAACGCTCCTTCCCGAGGTCTGTCGAAAGGAGTTATCACTAACTTAACAGAGGCGACCGACTCAGTCCGCAAAGCGTTTAACGAGGCTGCTAATATCACGAATAAGCGCATTGACTCGGCGATAGTTGCCTTTAATGCTCTTGACGTGCGGAGTATTACGACGAGCGGGATGGTTGCGCTTGAGAACCGGGGCGGTGAGAGTACGCCGCGCCGCGTTGAAGAAGCTGACATAAAGCGGGCAATAACTGCTGCTAAGAGCCGGTTAGATCAGCCGAACAGCATGATCGCAGTTCATACTATACCTGTAAATTATGCTCTTGACGGCCGCATGGTCGATGAGCCGTTGAACATGACCGGCACACGGCTTGATATTATGCTGCAGACGGTGTCAGTGCCGCAGAGTTATGTGCAGAATTTTATTACTTGCGTGCAGAATGCCGGAATAAGAGTTGACGGGCTGGTATTAAAGCCGCTTGCGGCCGCGTTAGGTTCACTTGAAGAGGACGAGATGCGGGCCGGCTGCATTTCTGTCTCGATAGGCGGCGGATCGACCGGCATGGTCTTATATCAAAGCGGCAAGCCGTTTAAGATCATGAGCGTGCCTATTGGCGGCAATCATATTACGAGCGATTTAGCTTCTGTTCTGAGAATATCTATGCGCGACGCTGAATATTTAAAGCGGCGGATATTTACTGAGAGCGAAGAGAATTTAAAGCAGGACGGAATAGATATAGACCTTGCGTTAAAAGTTATAGGCTCAAGAATAGAAGAATTATTTATGGAATATATACGGGTCTCGCTGTCGGAGTGCAGTCCGCAGCTGTTCCCCGGCGGGATAGTTTTATCGGGCGGAGTTGCTGAGATGCCTGACGTTGATACGTGGCTGAGCGATATTATGCAGATGCAGGTGCGCAAGGCCAAGCCTGTTTACAGGATGCCGCCGGGCTATGACGATGGATCGTATGTCGGAGCTGCCGGCCTTTTGCGCTTTAAGAGCTATAAGAAGCGCAATCAGTTTATGTTTATTGAGCCGTCGTTTATGGAAAGTAATAATAATAATCGCAATATTAATAATGATTATGAGAACGATTATGATAATTATTATAATGACGGAGGCGAGGGCGGAATAGCCGGTGTTGAGGGCATGACCGACAAGCTCGGCAATACGCTTACAAATCTTATGGATAGATTTAAAGGTTTATTTTTAGATTAGAGCGGCGTCAAAGTTAAAGCGGGGAGGATTTATTTTAATTATGGATCAGAGTTTATTTCAGGTGGGCGACAGCAGTGTTCAAGGCCGTGAAAATATAATCGTATTCGGAGTAGGCGGCGGAGGCGGCAACGCTCTTAATCATATTATAGAGTCCGGTGTTGAGGGCGTTGACTTCGTAGCGGCTAATACTGACAAAAAGGCCTTGGACTTAAATAAGGCGAGCAATAAAATTATTTTAGGCGAGAAGCTGACGCGCGGCCTTGGCGCTGGGGCAAATCCGGCTGTCGGTCAGGACGCGGCCAAAGAGTCTATGGACCGCATTAAAGATTATATAACCGGTGCGGACATGATATTTGTCACGGCTGGAATGGGTGGCGGCACTGGTACCGGCGCTGCGCCGGTAATAGCCGAGGCAGCCAAAGAGATGGGAATTTTGGTTGTAGGTGTTGTTACGCTGCCGTTTAGCTTCGAGATGCAAAAGCGTTTAAAGACCGCGCAGGGCGGAATTGAAAATCTGCGCAAGAATGTTGACGCATTATTAGTAGTAGAGAACGATAGATTACTGCAAATAGCTGATGATAAGTTAAGAATAGTCGATGCTTATAAAATGGTCGATGAAGTGCTGCGTCAGGCTGTTCAGGGCGTCACTGACTTAATCACTAAGCCGGGATTTATAAATCTTGACTTTGCTGATATTAAGACTATTATGACTAACGCTGGGTCGGCCATAATGGGAATAGGCGTGGGCAACGGCGATAACAGAGCTGAAGATGCAGCGCGGTCGGCTATTAAGTCGCCGTTAATGTCAGTGCCGATGGAGGGCGCGAAGGGCATATTGCTTAACGTGACGACCGGCGAGGAGTTTACGCTTCACGAGATGAATAAAACGGCTGAAGTCATAAAGGCCACGGCTGATCCTGATGCGAATGTTATCTGGGGACATGTAATAGACCCTGACATAGGCGATAGTATGCGCGTCACGCTTATTGCGACGGGCTTCCCTGAAGGGAAAGTCAAGCCTAATGTTGTTAAGCAGCCGAATATTAACACTAATACAAATGCTAGTTTTAATGCTAACGCAAATCAAGTGCCGCCGGTACAGCTTCAGCAGGAAGAGCCGATGCCGCCGCGTCAAGCTACGCATGGTGTCAGGCCGCCGCAGCAGGTTGTACGGCCTCAGCAGGGCATGGGCGGCGGAATGACGGATCGAGCGCCGGTACGCAGTTTTTATCGTCCGGCTACGCGGACGCCGTCAACGCTTAATGACGGCTTTGAGGAGAGCCGTTTGCAGACGCCGAATGATGACAGAGATGCCTCGCACGGCCTGCCCAGAATGAACTACGACCAGCCTGCCATTTACCGGCGCAGCTTTAAAAATTAAAAATTATTAATATATAAACATGGGACGCCGCGGATTAAAGAGCCATAGCTATAAGAAACGCAAGTCGATGTTCTCGTTCGGGGACGTTATATTGCCGTTTGTCGGAATTTTAGCTGTGATAATGCTCTTGTTCGCGGCGAAAGTATTTTTCTTTGACAGTCTGCCATCGTCTAATAATAATTTATACGGCTCAAGTCAAAGTGTGCCTAAAATCTCGCCCGATGTGAAAGCTAATATATTATTCCCCGCTGCGGGCGAGGCGAGTGCACAGGAGCAAGAGCCTGAAAATGAAAATTTAGAGCTTAATAATAACGCTGCGAAGATCGATGTAACGTCTGAGCCAGTGAATAATAATAAGCAAGCTGCAAATAAAAATACAAGTCAAGTTAATAATAATAGTAAGCAGGCCGTAAATAATAACACGCGGCAAGTTAATAATAAGCAAGCTATAAATAATAATGTAAAGCAAGTTAATAGCAATAATAAGCAAGCGCAGTGGCGGGTTCAGGTCGGGGCTTACGGGTCAAAGAAAGCAGCTAATGAGATTATAGAGAAGCTTGCCAAGGCCGGTTACACGGCCACGAGCTTTGCTGTGTCGAGGCATCACAAGGTATGGGTTCAGGCCGGCAATACTAAGCAAGAAGCTGAGAGAACAGCCGCTAAGTTAAAGAAGATAGGCTATCCCGGGAGCTATGTTATCGCGCCGCCGCCGGTTAAGTCTCAAAAATAAATAAAACTATTGTTTATTATTAATTTATGTTATAAAATTTATTAAATTATTTTAAATAATTTTAATTTTAGAAAATTTGAATTGAAAGGGGGCATAGAATGATGGACGATTGTATTTTCTGTAAGATAGCGAACGGCGAGATACCGTCTGATTTCGTCTATCAGGACGATGAAGTCGCAGTGTTCCGTGATGTTAATCCGCAAGCGCCAGTGCATTTGCTTGTCATTCCTAAACGTCATGTTAAATCTGCGGCTGAAGTCAGCGACCCCGCAGTGTTTAGTGTGTTAGTAGGACGCGCAGTTGAAGTTGCCCATAAGTTAGGGCTTGACAAGGACGGCTATCGAATGGTCATAAATACCGGAGAACAAGGCGGTCAGACTGTGCCGCATTTGCATCTGCATTTGCTGGCCGGCCGCAACCTTGGCTGGCCTCCGGGATAGTCGAAGAGCGAAGGGAGGGATTCGAGATGACGACTGTCACCCGTAAGGAAGGAGAATCTCCTGAGGAGACCCTTCGCCGCTTTAAGCGTGAAGTTGCAAGAGTGGGAACACTTCGTGAAGCTCGCAAACGTGAACATTACGAGAAACCAAGCGATGCAAAGAAGCTTAAACGCGCTGAAGCCGCACGCAAGCGCAAAAGCATGAGGCGCAGGAGTTCTATAGCTTAGAGATTTCGTGAATTAATTAAAGTGCTGACCGGCGCAGGCCGTAATGGCACGGGGGGCGCTTCGCCCCCTTTTTTATTTTATAAATTTTATTTCAGGTGAATATAAATGAAACGAGATTTAACGGATTGGCTTAACGGGCTTGGAGTGCCGGACGATGACGATGCGTCGGCGTCTTTGAGGCTTGTTAAAGTTGAAAAAGTTGAAGAAGTAAAAGCTGCGCCGGATTTACCAGATGAATTAAATAAATTAAGTGAAGTAAGAGATGACAGCATAGAGGCGTCGCGTGCTGAGGCTCTGACTTTGCATGTTGAGCAAGAGTTAGAACAAGAGGCAGAGCCTCAGCAAGAAAGCGAGCAAGAAAATTTAGAAGATAATTTAGAGCAGGCATCGCAAGATGAGCGAGGCTTGCAAGAGCAGAAATTAGCGCCTGAGCAAGAGAGCGTGCAAGAAAATTTAGAAGATAATTTAGAGCAAGCGGCGCAGGATGTGCAAAGTGCAAGTTTGCAGCTGCAAGAATTAGCACAAGCGCAAGAAAGCGAGCCGGAGAATTTAGAAGATAATTTAGAGCAAGCAGCGCAGGATGAGCCAAGTGCAAGTTTGCAGCCGCAAGACTTAGCGCCGGAGCTGAAGCAGGAGAGCGAGCCGGAAAATTTAGAAAATAATTTAGGCCAGTTAGCTCATGATGAACAAGGTTTGCAGCCGCAAGAATTAGAGGCAGCGCAAGAAAGCAAGCCGGAAATTTTAGAAGATAATTTAGATCAGGCAGCGCAGGATGTGCAAGGCTTGCAGTCACAAGAGTTAGCGCCGGTGCAAGAGCAAGGAAGCAAGCCGGAGAATTTAGAAAATAATTTAGAACTTGCAGCGCAGGATGTGCAAGGCTTGCAGTCACAAGAGTTAGCGCCGGTGCAAGAAAGCGAGCAAGAAAATTTAGAAAATAATTTAGAGCAGGCAGCGCAGGATGAGCAAAGTGTGCAGCTGCAAGAGTTAGAGCAAGTGCAAGAGCAAGAAAGCGAGCCGGAGAATTTAGAAGATAATAATGCAGAGCCGTTAGCTCATGATGAAGTAAGCGAGAGCTTGCAAGTGAAAGAGTTAGAGCCTGAGCAAGAAAGCAAGCCGGAAAATTTAGAAGATAATTTAGAGCAGGCGGCTCAGGATGAGAAAGGCTT
>JAFUXM010000290.1 GCA_017470785.1 Synergistaceae bacterium | reverse complement strand
TGACTTGCAGGAAATTTTAAAGTTAAAAATTTTGCCATGGCGCATAGATGCGTTCGATATTTCGCATACAGCAGGCCATGATACTTACGGAGTTTGCGTAGTTTTCGAGCAGGGCCGGCCTAATAAATCTTTATACAGAAAATTTAAAATTAAAAGCTTAGGCGACGGCGAAATTAACGATTTTCAGGCTATATACGAGACGGTTTATAGGCGTTACAAGCACATAATCGACAAGTCCGAGCTGCAGCCGCAATTAACGTTAATCGACGGCGGCATCGGCCAGCTTGATTACGCGCTTAGAGCTATTAGTGATTTAAAATTAAATTTAAATGTAATAGCACTGGCCGAGCGCGATGAGTTAGTTTATTATGACGTGAAGTCGTCGCCGTTAGTGTTAGGCCGCGATAACGCAGTGTTGCAATTATTGCAGCGGCTGCGCGACGAAGCACATAGATTTGCAATCACAACTCACCGAGCCGCCCGTAATAAAAAATTTAATAGGAATGAGTGAATTATGAATTTTAGTTTATGTTTGACTTTAGCGTTATTGCTTGATGTTGCACTTGGTGACCCATTGAAACTGCCCCATCCGGTGACTGGTATTGGCAAAATTATATTGTTATATGAGAGCAAATTATATCGCGATGATTTTAAGCAAGGGCTGATATTCTGCGCTTGCGTAGTGTTTAGCACCGGCTTAATAGCGCTGATTTTAAGCTTGCTTGCGGCGCTGATAAGTAATTATGCGCTGTATATTTTTGAAGTTTACGCACTTTATGCGGCGATAGCGTGGCGTTCGCTGAAAGACGAGACGCTGCCGGTCGCAACAAGCTTAATGCAGAATGATTTAGCGCAGGCAAGATATTATTTGTCGCGGGTCGTAGGCCGTGACACTGAGAACGCGCAGCCGCCCGAGATTATACGAGCTGCAATCGAGACCATAGCTGAGAACTTGATTGACGGCGTCATATCGCCGCTGTTCTGGGCTGCACTGGGCTATTTGATGTTTAAAGATATTGGCTTGATAGTCTGTGTGTGGATGTTCAAGGCCGCCAGCACGCTGGATTCGATGGTAGGCTATGACAATGAGCGCTATAAAAATTTCGGCACTGCAAGCGCACGGCTCGACGATATATTAAATTTCTTGCCTGCGAGAATAGGCGGCGTGATGATAATTTTAGCCGGCTTGTTATCAGGCATGAATTTTGTGAACGGCGTTAAAGCCTTTATTCGCGATAGAAAAAAGCATAAAAGCCCTAACAGCGCCCATGGTGAGAGCGCATTCGCAGGGTTGTTAGGCTTAAAGTTAGGCGGCGGCGCGTATTACGATAAAGTGTTCGAGGCTCGGCCTTGGCTCGGTGAGGGCTTAGAAGTTAAAGAGCCCGATGCTTTAGATATTTTAAATGCGCATAAGCTAATGGATGCAAGCGTCGCGTTAAGCGCTGTTATTATGCTGTTAATTGCTGAGTTATAAAAGGAGCGGCTAATATGAGTGAAGATATGTTCGCAAAGGCTTTAGGCGCTCACGGCGCAAATCCTGAGAAGTTATATAAGGCGTTAAATATCGCGCTGCCTGAAAGGATTTTGGATTTTAGCACTAATGCGAGCGTAGTTAAGTGGGATAATTTAGACATAAATAAGTTAGACTGGCTTGATTTAGCAGCGCATTATCCCGATTATGAGTGCTTGGAGCTTAGGAAGCTAATTGCCCAACGCGAAGATGTGAATTTAGAAAATATATTATTTGTGAACGGTTCTAACGAGGCGTTTTATATAATCGCGTCGTATTTAGCTTTAGCAAATAAGCGCGCGTTTATATTGCAGCCGGCCTATTCTGAGTATGAACGCGCTTTAAAAAGTTATGGCGCGGAATGTGTAGATATTTATGATTTAAAACAGCTTGGAAATTGCGATAGCGCCGTGTTTTTCTCTAATCCGTGCAATCCAACCGGAAAGTATATCGAGCCTGACTGTTTATTGGAGTTAATTATATCAAAGCCGGACGTTTTATTTGTAATTGACGAGGCTTATATAGATTTTTTATTGCATGGTAATAGGCCAAAATATGACTTTAATAAATTTAATAATATAATAGTATTGCGGTCGTTGACTAAGTTCTTTCACCTGAGCGGACTTAGAATAGGCTATGTATTAAGTTCTAAAGATAATATAAATAAGTTAAAATCACGGCAGCCGACGTGGAGCGTGAACGCACCGGCACAGGCATTAGCTCTTGAGTTCTTACGCGATGAAGACTTTGCACTTAAAAGCATGAATTTTTACAGGCAGGAAACGCCGAGATTTATTAACGCGCTGAAGTCTTTAGGATTTAATATTTGTGACACGCGGACTAACTTTTTTATAATAGATTTAGATAATTTAAGCGATGAAGAGTTTATAATTCACATGTTAAGGCGCGGCGTTGTTGTGCGTCACACCCGGAATTTTAAGAGCCTTGACGGCAGATATATTCGCACATCGACGCGTTTGCCCGATGAAAATGACATATT
>JAFUXM010000289.1 GCA_017470785.1 Synergistaceae bacterium | reverse complement strand
CTTTAATTTCTTTTAAATTATCTAAGCTCGAACGCATTACTCTTCGATATTCAAAATATCACTAAAGCCCGTGACTTCAAAAATATCTTTAAGCTCTTGGCTTAAATTCTTGACGGTCATGCTGCCCTGCTTGGCCATTATTTTCTGTGCCTTCAGCAGCACGCGCAATCCAGCCGACGAAATATAATCAAGCTTCTTTAAATCAATTATCAAGCTCGTTACGCCGTCAAGACCTTTATTAATCTCAGCCTCAAACTGCGGCGCCGTTATAGTGTCAAGCCGGCCCTCAAGCGCATATACAAGCTCCGACCCTGTCCTTAAACTCTTAATCTCCATCTCTAAATCATTCCCCTTTCTAAATTTAAATTTTTAATTCAAAAAATCTTTTATAACTATCACTTCGACGCTGCCGGCCGTAACTCCAACCTGCACATCGTCAGCAATATTAGCTATAATAGATTTCTCCAACTCGTCCCAAGCATCTTCCCAAGCTAAATTATTTTTTAAATCTTTAACCTGCGATTTATACTTGCTCATTGACCACGAGTACATCATCTGCTGGACGTCCATTGCGCCTAATAAGCCATAGTTCACAGCGCCGCCGCCGTACTCGGCCTGCAGCTTCAATATCTCATTCATGCCGTGCAGTCCGGCCTCGACGAGTTCCCGCACCTTCTCCATTATGCCGCGCGGCGCAATATTTTCTTTCTTGCTTGAGACGTCTATCAGCTCCCGCCGCTGCGCATAATCTACGTCAGCATCAGCCTGAATATGAATCTTAAAGCTGCCGCCGCTCTTCCAAGTCAGAATAGAACTCTGCCACTCCGTCCAGAAATTCGCCTTGAAATTTGCATCCTGCGACGACGCGCATATAGTTCTAACCATTCCAAGCGCCTCTTCAGCCAGCAGCCGCATGTGAAACTTATCTTTAGCGCTTAACTCTAAATGCTCAGCTAAATTCTCAACAGAATTTAACGCCTCTTCAATGCCGTTGCCCTCGCTGTCAATCGCAATGCGCTTTATATCTTTAATCTCTAACTCTTTACCGCTCATCTTAAATTACTTCAATACTACTATTACTTCCTGATCTGCATCATACGGCTGCGAGAAGTCCATAGTCTTTTCACGCTCTGCATTCTTGGTCAATGCCGAACAGATCATGTCAATCTTGCCGCTCTCAAGCGCACCGGCCAGCTGGTCAAACTTATAGTCAGCTATCACAAGCTCTTTATTTAATCTCTTTGAGATCTCGGCGCTTAACTCAATATCAATGCCTAAAAATCCGCTCTCGTTGCGCATCTCGTACGGCGGAAAGCCTGCCGCGCAGCCGACCCATAACTGGCCGCCCGCAGCCCCCTTATTAAAATCAATCTCGCCGGCCGACGGGAAATCATCAAGATACTTAGAAATTATCATGGCAAGCGTGCCGTCATTAATAATCTCCTCAAGCACTTTATTAACATCAGCAACAAGCGCGCTGCCCTTCTTAAACGCTATCGCATAAGCCTCGCTCTGCACAGGCTCAGGCACGATCTTTAAGCTCTCATCATCCGTGACAAAAAATCTCGCCGGCGCCTCGTCCATTACCGCCGCATCGATCTTCTTAGCCTTCAGCGCCTCGATAACTTCAAACACGGTCTCAAACGCTGTAATATTATTATTTTCAGCATCATCGTCAAATAAATCATGCACTAACGCTTCAGCAATCGAACCGGCCTGCACGCCTATCTTAGCCTGCTTCAAATCATCAACTTTTGCAACTTTCACTTCAGCAACAGCCGCGCAGCTCATCATCAACGCGAAGCATAACGCAAGCATAATAATTTTTTTCATCATAATAAATAAATTCCTCCTGCTTTTAATTTAATTTTTAATTAATTTAATTTTTTTTAATAATCATAATCATAATAATATTTCTCTCTCTCTTTCTCCCTCTTTCTCTCCTTCTCGCGCTTATTATGGTCGTCGATTGCGCTGCCGATAATCAAAGCACCGATAAGCCCTGCTGCAACAGCTGCGCGCTTCTCATACTTCTGCTTGCGCTCTTTCTCTTGCTTTGCCCGCTTCTCGTCATCGCGGCGCTTCTTCTCCATGCGCTCCCATTCCCAACGCTCACGCTCCCAACGTTCACGCTCACGCTGCTCCTCACGGGCCCGCCGCTCATACTCCCACCTGAGCTGATCCTGCCGCTCAAGTTCACGCCGCGCATTCCGCTCACGGTTTAAATCCCGCCGCAGCTCAAGCTCACGCCGCGCATTCCGCTGCCGCTCAAGCTCCAGCTGCTCATACGGCGTCGGCTTCCGCTTCGCTGCCTCCGCCGCAGCGTGATAATTTAAAATATCACACGCGCCTAATACTAAAGTCAACGGCTCGGGAATTAAGAACGTAAAAGTCAAAACTGCAATAGCCGTAATTCTCTTAAAGCTCATGTATTAACCTCCTGCAATAATAAAATTTTTTATTTATCTATCTATAACCCGTGATATTAGTCCCCGGGTAATAGTGAGTCAAAATTTTTTCAGCCGTCCAGCCCTGCTGCGCCATCGCCTGACAGCCCCACTGCGATAAACCTACGCCGTGCCCCCAGCCCTTGCCGTAAAATATAAAGTCCTCGCCGTCGGCTGCAATCGAGAACCCGCCGCTCATTCCGCCGAACGACGGCATTTGTCTTACAGTCGGCACGGGCTTTATATTCTTGCCGTTCGCACTCCGCTCAAGCCCGACTTTGTAATAATAATTCTGCCTCTCAGGATTAGTCAGCATATCTATCATCTCAGCGCTCGTGAACACACCAGCTGCAGTCATCTGCGCAAGCATCTGCTCCTGCGGCATGTTCAGCTCCGGCATCTTCACCGCCTTAGCTTTATTATTATTATTTTTATTATTACTGCTGCTCTTAGTGCCGCTTGCATAAGGCGTGAGCATCGTACTCTTCAATAATCTTGCGCCGACAGCAAGCCTGAAATTATTTGCCTTCATCGTCTTGCGGCCCTTAGTCCCGACTACCGTAATTCCTATCGCCCGGCCGCCTGCGTCAGTCTCAGTAACTCTAACTTCTATAATACTTCCTAAATTGCCGCCTATAGACTTGGCTATATGACTTCGCGAGATCTTAACCGACCATGACGACACCGGCGATTTATATTCAACTGCTTCAGGCACGCCCTCCAAATACGGGAAACTCTTGCCCCATACGTCAGCATTACGGGCTGTATAGCCGCCGCTGTCCGAGTGAAACGGCGTGAATGCAAGCTCGCCGCGATACGCAACTATCTCTCCGGCAGTACTCGCTACAGCTTGATTAGTTTTAGCCGTCTCAACATCCGCGCCCTTATAGACCTGATCCGAGTCAGTGTCAACTACGTCATAGCCCTTATTAGCTCTGTTATTTATGCTCTGCCTTAATACGTAAGTCCGCGATATAATCGCCTGCGCTCTCAATGCCTCCATCGGCCAAGCAGCGCCGACCTCAGCCGGCAGCACGCCCCGCAAATATAATTCAAGATCTAAAGCATTTAATAATCCGGCCTTTTGAGTTACGACAAATGCGCCGCGATAGCTCCGGCCGTTAAATTTTAATAATCCCGAGCTTGTGATTTTAACAGGCAGCGCAAACGTCCTACCATTCACGCTGACATTCGCTCCGGCAATATTTAAATTAGCACTCCGGCCTATCTGCACAGCTCCGGCATTGTTTGCAGCTAATATCATATCGCCGTCCGACGCAATATTAACATTGCCGCCGCCAAGCTTGACGTAAATATCCCGCGCATAAGCTCCAGCTGCAATATTTAAGCTCAATAAAATTATTAAAATTAAATTTAAAATTTTTTTCAGACTTAACGCCCCCTAATCAAAAATCAAAGCTTAAATCATAATTATTATCTTTATTAATATTATTAATATTTTTATTATCAAGCTCGATATTAAAATACTCGTAAGCTCGCTGAGTTGCCTTGCGGCCGCGGGGCGTGCGCTCGATTAAGCCCTTCTGAATTAAATACGGCTCGTAAATATCTTCAATCGTCTGCGCATCCTCGTTCACAGCAGCTGCAACAGTGCCGAGGCCGACCGGGCCGCCGTTAAACAAATCAATTATCGCCCGCAAAATTTTTCTATCGCCCTCGTCCAAGCCCTCAGCATCTATATCCAGCATGTCCATAGCCCGTGACGCAACAGCAGCATTTATAATTTTCACGCCCTGCACAGCTGCAACGTCGCGCACCCGCCGCAATAATCTCAATACAATACGCGGCGTCCCCCGTGACCGCATCGCAATCGCAAGCGCCGCATCACGCTCTATATTCACGCCTAATACACGCGCAGCCCTTAACGCTATATCAGCAAGTTCTTCATCTTTATATAGCGCCAGCTGCTCAACTATTCCAAATCTTGCCCGCAGCGGCGATGTTAAAAGTCCCAGCCTTGTCGTAGCGCCGCATAACGTAAACCTCGGCAGCGTCAAAGCTATAGTCCGCGCCATCGGCCCTTTGCCTACAACTATGTGCAGCGTAAAATCCTCCATCGCCGGATATAAAATCTCTTCAACCTGCGCCGGCATCCGGTGAATTTCATCTATAAACAAAACATCATTGCGCTCAATATTAGAAACAATCGCGGCCAAGTCACCTGCCCGCTCCAACGCCGGCCCTGTAGTAGTCCGCAGTGCGCCGCCCATCTCCTGCGCAATTATTCCAGCTAACGTCGTCTTGCCAAGCCCGGGCGGCCCGTAAAATAATATATGATCCAACGGCTCATTGCGCCCTTTAGCAGCATTAATATAAATCTTTAACTTCTCGCGCAAGCGCTCTTGACCGATAAAATCATCAAGCGCTTTCGGCCTTATCGTTAAATCCTGCTCACGCTCAGCAAAATTCGCCGCCTTATCAAAGAAGCGTTTATTATTCTCTACATTATTAATATTATTATTTTCAAATCTCTTGCTCATGCTCTAAAATTTATTCAGCTCACGCAGCGCCAATTTTAATAACGCCTCTTCATCCAAAGTATTAAACTCATCGCCCCGCGCAGCACGCAATAATTTAAATACACTTGCTATATCGGCCTGCGAAAATCCAAGCGACAATAAAGCATCGCTGACAACTCTCACTGCGCCGGCCTTGTTATTATTATTTAAATTCGCATTATTATTATCATTATTAATAATAACTAATTCGTCCTTCAGCATACCCTGCAGCTCAAAGCAAAGCCGCTCGGCAGTCTTACGGCCAATGCCCGGCACACGCTCAAAAGTTAAACTGTCAGAATTAGCAACGGCGTTTATAATCTCATCAATATTTAAATTCGACAGCACGGCCATACCTGACCTGCCGCCTATTCCCTTAATGGCCGTGATCTTTAAGAACACGCGGCGCTCACGCTCAGACGCAAAGCCAAATAAACTTGCTCCGGCTTCAGACACCTGCATATAAACTATCAGCCGGACTTTATTATTTGCTCTGCATAAATCAACAGCCGCCCGTGAACATAACAGCTCAAAGCCTATGCCGTTCACGTCAAGCACGATATAATTATCTTCGCCTATGCTCAAAACTTCGCCGCGTAATGACCTTAACATTTACTTAATTATTATTTATTTAAATTATTTAATTGCGCCGTCAAAGGCCAAGCCCGTTATAGCCGCTGCTAAAGCATCCGCTGTGTCGTCAGGCTGGGGCATGGCATCAAGATTTAAAAAGCGCTGCACCATGCGCTGCACTTGCCTCTTATCCGCGCCGCCCGTGCCGCATAACGCTAACTTAATTTGATTCGGCTCAGGCTCGATTATATTCAAATTCTTCTGCGCCGCCCAAAGCATTACAACGCCCCGCGCTTGCCACACAAATTCCGCCGTCTTAACATTCTTGCCGAAAAATAACCGCTCAATCGACATGAAGTCCGGCTCTAAATTTAAATTCAAATAAATTTCATCAAGGCTGTTATATATATCTAAAAGCCTTTTATTAAACGCAGATTTAGCGCTCGTCTCAATGCAGCCGTAGCTAACAGCCCGCAAATTATATCCCTCTTGAACTACAACGCCCCAGCCGACACGCGCAAGCCCCGGGTCAATGCCCAAACAAATATTCAAATTTTACTATTTATAAATAAAATAAATAAATTAATCCAACTGCGACGCTATCTCATCGCTGACTTCAAAATTCGAGTAAACGTTCTGAACGTCATCATGCTCTTCAAGCGCATCAATTAACTTCATGGCCTTGCGGGCACCTTCAACGTCCGACACTTCAACCGGCGTCTTAGCGATCATGCTGACCTCAGCGTTATCAACAACATACTTTGCGTCTTCAAGAGCTTTCTGCAGCGTATCCAAGTCAGCCGGCTCGCAGTACAGCGTGAAGCCCTCGCCGTCATCCATTGCCTCCATGTCAGTCATACCGGCATCAAGCCCGCAGGCCATTAACGCATCTTCATCAAGTCCCTTGCCCTTGACTTCAATTACGCCCTTTCTGTCAAACATCCATGCGACGCTGCCGCTCTCGCCCATCTGGCCGCCGTTACGCGCTAATAACGCCCTGATCTCCGGCGTAGTGCGATTTCTATTATCAGTTAAGACATTAACTAATACAGCTATGCCGCTCGGGCCGTATGCCTCATAAGTCAGCTCATCGTACGTAACGTCGCCGAGCTCGCCAGTGCCGCGCTTAATTGCACGCGTGATATTATCAGCCGGCACGCTCACAGCTTTAGCACGCTCAATCGCGGTCTTTAATCTCATGTTCATGCCCGGATCGCCGCCGCCCTCTTTGGCAGCAATAATAATCGCCCGCACTAACTTCTGAAACAAATTGCCCCGCTTAGCATCCTGCGCCGCCTTGCGGTGCTTAATGTTCGCCCACTTCGAATGTCCTGACAAAATAAATCTCTCCTTACGAAATTTTTAAATTTATTTTAAAATTTAATAACATACTGAATTATAATTTAATTCCGCAAAATTTTAATAAAATTTTTATAAATTTTCACGGCTAAAGACCCAACTCATCACAAAATTTTTCAGCGGCATTTTCAGCTGCAAAAATCTTAAAATTTTTCAGTCAACGCAACGCTTCGCGTGAAAAATTTTTTAAACGATGCGTGTAATTTTTTCTCACGCACTCACGCGAAAATTTTAAAATGTTTTCGCAATGTAACACGCTCTTAAAACAAAAAATTTTTATCTTCAATAATTTAATCCCTTACACAAAAAATTTTTATCTTTCAGCTCTAAATAATTTTGCTGAATTTTTGTGATAAAATTACTTAAATTTTTTTAAAAAAGCTATTGCAAAAATTTTTTAGCGTGTTATAATTAATCAAAACTCAGTAGAAAGTATGGTGACGGAAAACATGATGCGTGATACGCTAATATGCGGTATGCGGTATGCGGTATGCGGTATGCGGTATGCGGTATGCGGTATGCGGGGAGCATTGCGCGTATTCACAGGTCATGCTCAGCCGCTGCACCGGCTCAAACTGGGTTAAGCGCAATTCTGTCAGACTAACAAGTACAAGCCTTAATTATTCACATTCAACTCTAAATAACTTTTATTCGTGTCTTGCCGCGTCTTTGTTAAAGGCAGCAGCAGGATTAATTTCACATGCAAATAATTTTGCTGCCGTCGTCGTCAGGACCGGACGGGTTGAACGGCAGAATAATTTTTGCTTGCCGCTTTAATCATGGCAGAAGGTATCAAGAGAGGGATGACGCCTAAAAATTAAGTTTAGTTTACAGCTCTATCTATTAAGATTTTAAGTTTTAACAGCGTTTTCCGTAAAGTTTTGAATTTTAAAATTTTGCGGTTATTCACGAGGATTTATGTTTTATTTAGGAGGAAAATTGAATATGAGAAAGTCAAAACTCGGCCGGATTTTCCTGGCCGCAGTCCTTGCGCTGACGCTGGGGGCGTCAAGCGCATTAGCAGCTATGCCGCCGATGCCGGTAGAGTACGTTGACGGCACCGCAGCCAACGACGGTTCTGTTACACTCAGCGTTAGCTTCGATGTTGACGCCGCGAAGGTTGCCGTAGCTCAGGAATCAGATAAGAACGCCAAGTTATATGCGCCGGAGTTCAAAAGCTTAAAAGCATTTACAGGCGGAATTAAAGAAACGTTAGCAACTATTAATGACGCCGCCGGGATAACAGCCAATATTGACTTCGGCAACATCAAATATTCCAACTTGATTGGGTATTTCATCTACACGTTCTATAATTCCGGCAATAGCAAGCTGAATGTGAACGCATTGAAGATGGCACAAGCGCTGGGCGTTATCGAGGATGTTGCAGAGAAGCTCACGGATAGTGACTTCGTAAGTGGCACGTTAACGTTGACGGCACCGGCCGCCACAGATGTCTTCACGCTCTCTAACATTGCTGGTGCTCCCACGGCAGCGGCCGCTACAGAATTGACCTTGACAAGTGGTTTTAAAACTCAGTTAGCCGCCGCTGCCGCACCTACAATTTCCACTGCGTCAGGGGTTGCTACAGTAAAACCCGCTGACGGCGGGCTTGTCTTCACGCTCTCTAACGTAGCGGAAATCGCCGATGCCGCCGGCACAACTCCCGCTGCCGGAACCATCGCTGCCGGCACCGAGCTTACTATCACCTTCACCGATGGCAGCACTACCACGCTCGCGTACGCGGCAACGGCCGCCACAAAAACATTGGCGTTCACCAGCCTCACAGACGGAACCTCGTTGGCAACAGCACTCGGCACGCTGTTGAAACAAAAAGAGATTACTTACAGTACCAGCGGAGCATATGCAGACAAGACAAAAGTTGACGCCGATCATCTCAAGGCGGCCGCCACAGCTTTCGCTGCCGGAACGTTTGATAAAACGGCACTGAAGGATTTGGCTGCTAAAACTCAGTTAGCCGCCGATGCCGCACCTACAATTTCCACTGCGTCAGGGGTTGCTACAGTAACTCCCGCTGCCGGCGGGCTTGTCTTCACGCTCTCTAACGTAGCGGAAATCGCCGATGCCGCCGGCACAACTCCCGCTGCCGGAACCATCGCTGCCGGAACCGAGCTTACTATCACCTTCACCGATGGCAGCACTACCACGCTCGCGTACGCGGCAACGGCCGCCACAAAAACATTGGCGTTCACCAGCCTCACAGACGGACTTCTCACGTTGACGGCAGCAGCCATCACAGATGTCTTCACGCTCTCTAACATTGCTGGTGCTCCCACGGCAGCAGCCATCACAGAGTTGTCCTTCACCGACGATGCAGGTGGCTTCTGGAATGCTGCAGCTGAAAACTACTCGGCATTTAAGCTTATGCTTCCGGATATCGCAAAGTGGGTCGCTGATAATCCCACTGCTACTCCGGCAGAGTTCTTCGAAGAGTTCTCAACGAAGGAAATATACGCTCCTGCATATGCAGCAGTCAACTATGTCGAGACATTCGCAAGCAAGGACGAATTAGCCGACGGCAATTTCGTGCTCAACTGGGCAGTCAGCACTGACGCAGGTTATCCCAAGGCAACACAGCCGCCAGTTAAGGCTTACTTGCTGAAGGATGAATCGGTAACTATCAAGCCGGAACTTGCAGCAGCAAGCGTTGTTGATTCAAAGAACAAAGCAACGAGCATTAAGCCGGACACAAGGATATTCCGCGTTGAGGTTGCGTCATTCGATAAAGGCAAGCCTGTGTACGGACCGGAGGATGTAACAAACGGCCTGACAATAGACAAGGCGTTTGTTGAAAAGAATCCGAGCCTTCTTGTAAGGGTTATGTTCACGTCGAAGGGTAACCAGGATGTTATGACCAACAGCGTTGGTATCTTGAAAGAGGAACAGGACGAAGAAGGTAACGGCGGTACGCTGCCGGTAGGCACTCTGAAACTCGACCCCGTAGCGGGTTACGCGACAGCAAACACCGCGTTATTCACGGCATTAGCAGAAGGCTATCCGTACTTTGTTGAGTTCCCGCTGCAGCTTGCGGTCAGCTTTGATACAGCAGGCGGCTCAGGTACGACGACGGCAGAGACTTATGCACTTAAGGCAGGCTCGATTGATTTAGTCGGTTCCGACGGCAAGACCCTTACCGTTGCAGCTAACACCAAGTACGTGACCAACCAGGATACAGCTGCCAAAGATGCGTTATGGACGGCAGCGCCGGTAGTCTTCAAGGTCAGCAGCGATCAGTTCGCAAGCTTCGAGATCACGGTAAGCACTGATTACGCGGTGGTCGCAGTCAATGACTCCGAGGGCGGCGATGTTAAAGTCGACGGCAAGAAGATCGAAGTGTTAGGCATCGAGGACATCTACACCGTCATCTTATCAGCTGACTTAGTTGCCAGCAGCGATGCTAAGACGATCAGCACTGACAGCGGTTACTTTGCAATCACGGTTGATGTAGCGTCAGTCTCAGTCGCACCGGTTGTGCCTGGTGAGACGAGCCCGTCTGTACCTGGTGAGACCAGTCCTGAGGTGCCCGGTGAGACGAGCCCCGAAGTACCTGGTACTGAGACCGAGCCTGTTGCAGCTGATGCAGCGGAGACCACGACCGATGCGAGCGGCAACACAGTCGCAGCTCCTGGCCAGCCGATAGCTAACGCGTTCACCGGTTCGAACGGCGCAAGCGCGGTCAGCAGCTTGATCAACAGCGCAACGGCAGCCGAGATGGCTGGTGCAGCGGACGTAGCAGGCGCATTAGGCCTTGATGAGGACGAGATCGGCGATGCAACGAAGGGCTACAAGGCAATCGGCTTCAAGATGACTCAGGCCACGATGCCGGCAGAAGGCACGCCGTTATTCGTAATAGTCCGTAAGGGCAGCACCAACCACGTTGGATTTGGCTACGTGCCGAAGAGACGTGAGGGCTTTGAGACCATCCTTGCCGTACTGTTCAAGCTGTTCAGAGATCCGGCAGACACGACCAACTACATGACGGTTGACGCTGGTGATAACACAGTCGCAGCAACGGATTCT
>JAFUXM010000288.1 GCA_017470785.1 Synergistaceae bacterium | reverse complement strand
TTATATTGCTTCGACGCAAAAGAATGCTCTACGGGGCGCTGGCGCTTGCAGAACGCTAAATTTAATCAGCTCAATAATCTATTGGCCTGCAAGCGCAACGGCGCGGAAGCTTATTTCTTAGTTTGGTTCAAGCAGCTAAATAAAATAGTTAAATACGACGCGGAGCTTGTTAAACAGGCGTTGGTTGACGGTAAAAAAAGCCTCAGCCCAGAGGAGGGCGTAATATGGCAGTGGACAGAATTAAATATATAAAAGAAAAATATACTTGCGTCGAGATGGCGCAGTTACTGGGATTGGCGATAAAAAAGAGCGGCGACAGATGCGCGTCGCTCGCGCCTAACTCACATAACCCAACCGCTATGATAGTCTATGATGACTGGTGGTACGACTTCAAACAAGGCTGCGGCGGTGACGTTATAGACCTTTACGCCGAGGTCAAGTTCGGCGGCGACAAGGGCAAGGCCATATTTGAATTAAGCGGTGACCTAAACAGTAAGGAATGGCTGAGCTATACTAAGGCCTTAAACGGAAAAATCCAGAAATGCCATAACTCACTGCGTGACAGCGATATAAAGTATTTGCACAAGCGCAAGATAAACAGCGCGACTATCAAGCGCCTGAAATTGGGCTATGATGAACACGAGGACAGGCTGATAATCCCGTATTTCAAGAATGGCTATGTCGCTTACTATGTTGCACGGGACAGGAGCGGCAAAGAAGACGCGGCCAAGTATAAAAAGGCTGCACTTGACGGGTTTAACGAGAACATCCCGTGGGGCTTGCATAGCTTTGATAATAAGCACAGAGACAGCATGAAAGCGCTGATAAAGCAGGTCAAGCCAGATGCTGATTTATCAATTCTTGATGATTATGCGGTCATAGCCGAGGGCGCATTTGATGCGATGAGCTTTGAACAAGAGGGATTTCGCGTTCTATCGTCCATATCAGGCTACTTCAACAAAGAGGCCAAGAAACAAGTCGCAGCAATGCTTAAAACAGTAAAGAGCGTGTTTGTCTGCTTTGATAATGATATGGCGGGAACGCGCTTTACAACTGATATGTGCGAGTTCTTATTTGAAAATCGTATTCAGTTTAATTGCGGCGTCTTGCCTGAGAAATACAAGGATATATCAGAATATTACGCGGACGGCGGCGATTTATTCCAGCTTGTGAAAGACGCAAAGCCCGGTATTCCCATGCTTGCTGGCCGCATTACGGATAAGAAGGAATTTAAAGCTTTCTTAAAGAAGGCGGCGCGGTTCGTTGAGAAAAGCGATTTAGTCGAACTCTGTGAGAATATAACTGCATTTCAGCCTAAATGGGTTGCCGCAGTGCTGGAAGATGCCTTGCGCATACCGGCTGAGCCAGTATTCATAGAGGAAATTCAAGCTAAATACAAGCTTAAATACATAGAGAACATGGGCTTTTACGAGTATCGGCACGGTGTCTGGCTGCCCCGCAGTGATAACGCTATCGGCGGCTACTTCTTAAACTTATTAGGCCACTGGGCAACAAACGCCCGCGCCTCGGCTTTAACTGGCTATCTGCAAAAGGAACTGAGCAGTGAAGAAAGATTTAATCTGCTGCCTGTATTTAACTTCAGGAACGGGATTTTAGAGCTTGAGACCGGCAATTTTAGAGAACACAGCGAGGCCGACATGAGTTCAATTCAAGTCGAATATGATTATGACGAGGCCGCTAAATGCCCGAAATGGCTGAAATTCATCGGCGAGGTCATGAATAACCGCATAGCTTCTATCATGCTCATTCAGGAGATGATGGGCTATATTCTGTACAATGACTGTATGCTGCAGCGCTGCTTCTTCATGATAGGCGACGGGGCAAACGGCAAGAGTGTGCTGCTTAATCTAATCAGAGCAGTATTCAGCGAGCCTAACGTATCGAATGTCGAGATGAGCAGCTTAATTGACCAGTTTCAGCGTATCAACTTGGCCAACTCGCTTGTAAATATCAGCACTGAGACAGCATCAAGCGTCAAGGGCGCAGAGAGCTTGTTTAAGCAAATCGTCGCAGGAGATGAAATAACCGGCTGCTACAAGAATAAAGACTATGTCAAGTTCAAGCCGCGCTGCGTCATGATTTCAGCCTGCAACGAATACATCAAGGCTAAAGATGATACAGCGGGCTTTTTGCGGCGCATATGCTTTATAGACTTTCCGTGCAAGTTCGAGGGCGCTAAAGCCGATAGACAGCTTGAAAAGAAGCTTAAGACTGAGCTGCCTGGTATTTTTAACTGGGCTTACGAGGGGTATAAACGACTCAAGCAGCAAGGCCGTTTTACTGAAACGCCGGAGCAAGTCGACATGCTTGATGACTTCAGGAAATCTATTAACCCGCTCGCTGCATTTATTGAAGAGGAATTAGCCGGTCAAGAGGACAGCCTTACCAGAAAGCAGCTCTACAATAAATACGTCGAGTGGGCAAAAGAAGCCGGTCATGAGGCTTTAAGCCGGACTAATTTTATTCGCAAATTCAAGATGACAATAAAGCAAGTCATGCCTCATGTTACAGAGAAAAAAATCCACGGAGAGCGCTATTTTAATTTTCCGCACAAATTTTTAACAGCTCAGGACTTCGAGAATTTAGATGATGAAGAAGCAGATAAAGCAGCTGATTGAGGATTTAAAACGCTATGAGATTACGCCCGAATTTGTTTTCGGGCGTATTGAATTAAAAGGCGGCGATGATATAGCTCGTGAGCATTATTCAGCTCTGCTTGCTCAAAATCAAAAGATAGAAATAAACTTAATCCTTGAGTTGGCTAAGATTGATGAGTATGTTTACGACGTAATCGATGAGAGAGCAGCGATAAGGGAAGCAGAAAACTTGCCTGGCGATTTTGAAAGTGCGGTTTCCTGCGCTTTTGAAAATTAAGGGTGCAGATTAAGGCAAAAATGGCAAGTAAGAAAAAAATCGCAAAATCTGTAAAAACAGTCAGCGACAGTGTTTTTGATTTTTTAAGGCTTTAGGGTGCATATTAAAAAAAACAACCTGCACCCTACTTTTTCCCTTCTTTTCTACTTTTCTTTGGGTGCATTTTCTTTTTATAAAGTTATATAAAAAAAGAGAAAAGAAGAAAAAAATATAGGGAATAGATTGAAGAGATATGCACCCAAACAAAGTCAGCTTTTATCTATGTTTGAGCGGTGCAGATTGTTTTTAAGCGATGTGAACCCAAGAAAAAAATCTACCTAAACACTTATCATTACTGAATTTAAGAGTTGAAAGGATTTTTTAGCAACATGCACCCAAGTAAAAAAAATATTAACATAAAAAAGTGTCTTTTTTCTTAAACTTCATCTGTATTTTTCTAAAGAGAAAAACATGAAGCATAAAAAGCTTAATTTTGCTATTTAAATGCTGTATTTGCAGTAAACTCTTCAAATATGGCTTGTAAATGGTATAATATGATATGATAATTGCAAAATAATTAAATGATTAAAGGAGGATGCTGAAGAGATGCTGCTTGAATTTTCATGTTCGAACCACAAATCAATCCGAGATGAGGTGCTTTTTTCTGCCGTGGCAGGGAAAGATACTGCGCATGAGGATAAAGTTTATAAGGCAGCTAATAACATTAGAGTACTGAAAGCAGCTGTAATCTATGGCGCTAATGGCTCTGGGAAAAGTAATTTTGTCGACGCTGTTTTATTTGTAAAAACCCTTGTATTGGATAGTATTAAGTATCAACCGGGGCAGGGTATTTATCAGTCGCCGCATAAACTTGACGGCTTTAATAAAGAGAGTTCATATAAGATTAAATTTATAACTCAAGGGATACTGTATGTGTTCGGGTTTTCATTGAAAAATATGGTAGTATCAGACGAGTACCTGTATTACTTCCCGAATAACAGGCAAACTAAAATCTTTGAGCGTTCCGAAGAGAGATTTACCGCTGGCAGTAAGTTCAGAGGAAAATTTTCTGCTTGCAAGGATGTTATAAAACCCAATCGGCTGCTGCTCTCTTGCGCTGCAAATTTTAGTTCGGTTCGAGAAATAGCTGATGTTTATAATTTTTTTAGTAATGAGCTTGTTGTTTATGGCCCGGCAATGCAAAATCAATGGATGCATTATTCTCTTTATCAGATGAATAAAAATTTAAAGCTAAAAGCTGCTGTTATGGCTTTTTTAGATGAACTTGGGACAGGAATAAAAGATATTCAAGTATCTATTGACCAGAAGAAACTGGACTCTTCTGAATTGCCGCCGTTTTTATCGGACGAATTTAAAGCGTTTCTTCTTCAGAATAGCGTTGATGATATTACTGCGAAAGTAAGATACGATGCCTTTGAAACGGATTTAATGAGTGAAGAATCTACTGGGATTAAAAAAATGTTCGCTATTCTGTCGCCGCTCATTGATATTATCGTCAATGGTAAAGTCCTTGTATGCGATGAATTAGAAGCCAATCTTCACGAAGCCCTCGTCTATGGGTTGGTAAAACTCTTTATTAATGAACGTTATAAAGAAAAGTTTGCTCAATTGATATTCACAACTCATGAGACTGGGCTGCTTACTCTTGATTTGTTCAGGCGTGACCAGATTTGGTTTACAGAATTAAGCAGAGATAAGAGGGCTACAGACTTATATTCGCTTGTTGAAATAAAAAACGTCAGAAAAGAAGAGAATGTTGAAAAAGGATATATAGCAGGGAAGTACGGGGCTATCCCTATGCTAAATCTCGATTTCGCTAAGATTATATCTCAAATTTCATAGAAGAAATGTTATAGCTCATCAGAACGACCGCAGCCATGCATCCGCTGAGCAAAATGATATAACCAAGGAATTTGTGTCTGATTATATCTCAAAAATTGAAAAGATTGTAAATTCCATCCATGAAATAGCAGAAGAAACAGATAAAAATATGTATTCCAATGATAAAATATTAAGATAAGTCAAAAATCAAAATAAGTAAAAAAGGAGCGGTTGTATGAGGCGTAAAAAAGAGGTAGATTTTTCTTTTAGATTTGCAGAGGGCTGCATGTATAATTTCAAGAGCAACCTTGCGCGGCTAAAAATATTGAGAGAAAAACTAAGCGAACTGGATAAATCTATGTCGATGCACGGGCAGAGTTATGAGCCTATTAATAATGGCGGCAGTAATGATAATAGCCCAGTAGCCGTTAGAGCTTTAAAAATCGCCTCGCTTGAAGATGAAATTTCCTCGCTTTCTTTGAGGACAACTCCTATTGCTGATTTGATTAAGGATTTAAGCAGTCCTGAGGCATTGACTGGGTCAAGAAACACTGAGCTAATGCAGATTATGAATTTATTTTATTTCGGGCAGAACCCGGCTGACGCAGTGGCTTATGAATTGAATATAAGCCGCGCGAAATTTTATAGACAGCGGGAGCAGCTTGTTAAACTCGCAATAAAATATCTTGGGTTGTAGGCGTAATATCTATATGCTATAATATCAACTAACAAAAACCTTTCGCGATGTAGGATAGAACATCGTTCGATATAAACGCCTTTCGCAATGTAGGCTAAACAACATTGTCAGCCCCATTGGTGACAGTGGGGCTTTTGTTTTATATTGCGGTACAACATTAGTTGAGACGATTTTGAGACAAATTTGAGACGATTTTGAGACAAAACGCACGATTTTCGTGATATACTGATACAATCCAAAAGGTGTACGAGGCGGCTTGATTAATTCAGGCCGCTTTTTTATATAAAGGTGATGATTTTATGACCGCTGAGAGCAGCGGGAATACAGAACGGAAAGTAAGAGGCAGGCCGTTTAAGAAAGGGCAGTCAGGCAATCCCAATGGGCGGCCTAAAATTGACCCCGAAGTTAAAGAGGCTTTACGGGCGGCTACGCCTAAGGCAGTACAGAAATTAATTCAGTTAATAGACAGCAATATGGATAAAATTGCGCTTAAAGCTTGCTGTGAGGTCTTAGACAGAGTGATAGGCAAGCCGGAAGTTGTGAGTAAGCTTGAAGTAACTGATAATACACCAAAGACAATTATCGTGAAATGGCAGGATTAGAATTAACAGTACAAATTCCTTATAAGCCGAGGCCGCCGCAGCCTGAAATCCATAAGATAATGGATGAAAACCGGTTCAGCGTAATAGTCGCGCATCGCAGACTGGGTAAGACAGTCTGCACGATTAACCAGCTTATTAAAAAGGCAGTATTGGATACATCAGGCAACGGTCGTTACGGCTATGTCGCGCCATACCGCAATCAGGCTAAATCTATTGCATGGGATTATTTAAAATATTTCTCAGCTGCGATACCTGATTATAAGATAAATGAGGGCGAGTTGGCCGTAGACTTTTTTAACGGTTCAAGAATAAGGCTGTTCGGGGCTGATAACGCCGATGCTATGAGAGGGCTTTATTTCGACGGCATCATACTTGATGAAGTCGCGGATATGAGGCCTGAAGTCTGGGGTGAGATAGTCAGACCGGCGTTGAGTGATAGGAATGGCTGGGCTTGCTTTATCGGCACGCCTAAAGGTATGAATTTATTTTATGATTTATACTCGCTCGGGCTGAAGAATAAGGGCTGGAAGTCGGCCATGTACAGGGCAGACGAGACTGGCGTTATACCCGAAAGCGAGTTAATAGACGCGCAGAGCGTCATGAGCGCAAACCAGTATAGGCAGGAGTTCTTATGCGACTTCTCAGCCTCGACTGACAATGTGCTAATCACGATTGACATGGTAAGCAAGGCCGCGAATAAATCCCTTCAAGACAGGGATGTCAGGGGAGCAGCGCGGGTAATCGGCGTTGACGTAGCACGGTTTGGTGATGACAAAAGTGCAATCTGCAAGCGTCAAGGCTTATGGTGTCAGGAAATAAAAATAATTGAGAATTTAGATAATATGACTTTCGCCGGAATTGTTGCGCGTGAAATAGACAAGTTTAATGCAGATGCGGTATTTATCGACGCGGGCAGAGGCGAAGGTGTTATTGATAGATTAAGGCAGTTAGGCTATCAAGTCATGGAGATAAATTTCGGCTCAGCAGCAGTGGAGAAAGCCAGATACGCGAATAAGCGGACAGAGATGTGGGACGCAATGCGCCAGTGGCTGGAGAGCGGCGGGGCAATTCCGAATGATACGGAGCTTAAGAGCGAACTTGCCTCGCCGACGTATAAATTTGATGCGGCGGGGCGTAAAGTGCTTGAGCCTAAAGAGAAAATCAAGGAGCGGGGGCTAAAGTCGCCGGACATGGCGGACGCATTAGCATTGACTTTTGCCGCTCCGGTTATAAGCAAAAACGATTATGTTAATAAAACTATTTACGAGACTTATGCGAACGATTACGACCCGTTTTCGAGGCTGTAACCCATAAAATTTTAAGGATGTGATGACGATGTGCATGTCAAAGACGCCGAAGGTGAAAGAGCCTGCGCCGATGCCTACACTTGAAGAGGCGAAGCCGGCTGACGAAGAGATGACAGCGCGGCAAGATGAACGTAAGCGCTTACGCCGTGCGTTTAATGCAAGAAATACATTGCTTGATACCGGCGGGCGGAACACGCTTTTAGGAGTGTAGCAATGTGAAGCAAGAGACAGAAATTGACTTAAGGAAACTTACGCGGGAATTAGCCGCGATGGAGACCATACGCACGCGGTATATGCCCGTATGGCAGGAGATAAGCGAATATATTTTACCCGGGCGGGGAATATTTGATAAATCCGAGCCTAATCAAGGCGACCGGAGAGATAAGAAGATAATCGACCCGACAGCGCCGCAGGCCTTACACGTGTTGAGTGCAGGCTTACAGGGCGGCCTTACGTCACCGTCACGGCCATGGTTCAGACTTACAGTCAGTGACAGCGAACTTGCGGATTATGCGCCGGTTAGGCTATGGCTTGATGATGTCGAGCGCCGGATATTCCACGTGATGAGCCAGACCAATATCTATAACTCACTGCATACTTTATATCAGGAAGTCGGAGCGTTTGGCACGGGCTGTATGCTGATTGAAGAAGACATAAGGCATATACTTTTAGCCCAAACTTTCACGGTAGGTGAATATTTTCTAAGCTACGGAGTAGACGGGCGGCCTAATAGATTTGCTCGTTCATTTTGGCTCACTGCACAGCAAAT
Source organism: Synergistaceae bacterium (assembly GCA_017470785.1). Lineage (GTDB taxonomy): Bacteria > Synergistota > Synergistia > Synergistales > Aminobacteriaceae > JAFUXM01. Next base: position 1,183 of record JAFUXM010000288.1, on the reverse strand, counting down.
GATTGAGCAGTTTGACGAAGATAATTTAAGTGACGCCGTGAAAGAGGCGTATCAAGCAGGCCGCGGCGACCAGTATTTTAGGGTATGTCATATGATTTATCCCGATGAGGATGCACGGACTGAGATAGGCGAGATGCGGTTTTTATCTGTGTACTGGGAAGACGGCCGCGTAGGCGAGAATAAGACTTTAAAAACAGGGCGGTACGTTGAGATGCCGGTGATAGCGCCGCGATGGGAAGTAACAGGCGGCGATTTTTATGGCCGAGCCCCGGGCTGGGATACACTGGGCGAGGCTAAGACACTGCAATTATTGCGGAAAAATTATCTGCAAGCGGCAGAAATTTCTATTGCGCCGCCGTTAGTCGGCCATAACAGCCTAAGGCGGTCACATGCCCACGATAACGTATTCAGGCCAAACTCTATTACTTACGTTGACGGGACAGACCCGAATATGGGCTTTAGGCCGTTATATCAAGTGCAGCCGGATGCGAACGGGCAGGTTGCGGCGATAATGGACAGCCGCGAGATAATCAAAAAGGCGTTCTTTGCTGATTTGTTCTTAGCAATTCTTAGAAATCCTGATAAGAACATGACTGCGACGCAGGTCAACGCGATAAATCAGGAGCAAATGATGATGATCGGGCCGGTATTTGAGCGGCTTGATTATGAGTTATTAGACCCGATGATAGTGCGGGTGTTTGGAATAATGGACAGGCTCGGGTTAATAGCGCCGCCGCCGGAAGAATTGTCAGGGCAGGAATTAAAGATAGAGTATATATCGATGCTGGCACAAGCGCAGCAGATGGTAGGGCTTGAAGGTATAGACCGGCTGACGAGTTTTGTCGGCACGGTAGCGCAGATACAGGCCGGAGCAGGCGTGCAGCCCGACGTACTGGATAAGATAGATGTTCATGAGAGCGTTGACCAGTATGCGCGGATGTTAGGCGTGCAAGCCGCTGTAATCCGCAGTGACGAGGCTGTAGCGGAGATGCAGGCATTACGGCAGGCTGAACAGCAGCAAGCCCAACAAATGGCCGCTATGCAGCAAATGGCGCAGGCAGCTAATCAGGGCGCAGGCGCAGCTAAACAAGCAGCAGATGCAGGCCTGTTAGACACATCAGGTGAGCAGCCGGAAGACACGGCTGGCCTTGACGGTATATCTCAGATGCTCGGAGTTCCAGAC
>JAFUXM010000287.1 GCA_017470785.1 Synergistaceae bacterium | reverse complement strand
ATCCCTATGATAGTTGACGGATGGCCGCCGATATTGCCGACGCTTGCTTCGACTTTTATTATTTCATGTGTGACAGTATATTTTGTAGTGAAGCGGGCGCAGTACAGACTGCCGGCATTTCTTGGAAGTTTCGGCGGAGTGCTCGCAGGATTTTTATTAGGCTTGCTTATGGTGTATCTATGGCAGCTGACGGGCCTTGCAAGCGACGGCGCTGCGCTGTTAGCTTCGACCTTGCCGGGCATAGATATGCGCGGAATTTTATTATCTGCAATTTTAATCGGCGCGATAGGCGCGGTGCTTGACGTTGGAATTTCAGTCACGGCCTCGATGGCTGAGTTAGTCGATTACGATCCTGAAATTCCCTTAGGCAGATTATTTTTAGCCGGAATGAACGTAGGCAGCGAGGTCTTAGGCAGCATGATAAATACTTTGATACTCGCCTATATCGGCAGCTCACTGCCCATGGCCGTGTTAATCAGCGCCGCCGGAGTAAATTATATTGGCCTAATGAATGACCCGTATGTTGCACAGGAGCTTGCGCAAAGCTTGGCCGGCACTGTAGGATTATTATTAACTATACCGGTCACGGCGTTATTCTTTACGCTGCAAGAGGCTTGGATGAGACGCAAAGATTGTAATTAGATAATTTTAAATTTTAAGGAGAAATTTTGAATGCCGACTATAAGTTTATTTTATGGAATTATTATACGGATGTTCTGGAGAGATATTGATAAACACAAAATGCCGCATGTACACGCTTATTATGGAGAATTTGAAGCAGTCTTCACGTTTGACGGTGAGATTTTGTCCGGAGAGTTCCCTAATAAACAGGCTGCTCTCGTGAAAGCGTGGGCTTTGCTTCATGAAGATGATTTAAATGCAAACTGGAAGCTCGCTTTAAACGGCGAAGAGACTTACAGGATTGAGCCCTTGCGTTAATATCATGCTATACGGAAAAGAAAAATTACTGCCGAGGGTGTCGGCGGTAGAGGTACTTGATGATTATAAGCTGCTCGTAACTTTTCAAGATCAAGAGCAGAAAATTTATGATGCAAAGCCGCTTTTGAAATTGCAGCTGCCAATCTATAAAAATCTTGCGAAAGTTTTTGCGTCGGCAAGAGTTGAATGCGGGACTGTAACTTGGCACGGCGATATTGATATAAGCCCTGAGACTTTATATTTAAACAGCGTAAAAATTTAAGAAAGTTTATAAAAATTTATAAATATTATGAATAATAAAATAAAAGCTGCAGTTGACATAGGCAGCAACTCGATTAAGATGCGGGCCGGAAAAATTAATAACGGTAAAATAGAAGTACTGCGGGACATGACGGAGGTCGTGAGGCTCGGCAAGTGCTTTGTGAACAATAATTTTATTCCGGATGAGATTATGAATAATGCGGTGCGGGTTATCTGCGGCATGATTGGGCAGGCGCGGGCGCTTGGAGCAGGCAGCGGCGATATAAAACTTGTCGGAACTATGGCGCTTAGAATGGCTGAAAATTCAGGTGAGTTTATTAATCGAGTTAAGGCTAAGACCGGGCTTGAGATTAATATAATCTCAGGTGAGGAAGAGGCGCGGCTGTCATGGCGCGGCGCAGCTGCTGACTTTGATTTTAATAATAATAATGACTTAGTGATGTTTGATACTGGCGGCGGCAGCACTGAATTTGTAGTAGGCGATATTAATAATATCAGGCATATTCAGAGCGTGCCGGTCGGCGCGGTGTCGCTGTCGGAAAAATTTTTTAAATCTGAGACAGTCAAGCCGGAAGTTTTTAACGAGGCTGAAAATTATGTTGCCGAGCTCTTGAATTTAAATCTTGAAAATTTTAAAAATTTAAATTCGCCGGACGTAATAGGCTTAGGCGGCGGTGTCGTTGCAATGGCATCTGTAAAGAATGCCTGCGAGATTTTTATTCCGACTGTGCTGCACGGGTCTTTACTAACTCAAAAGGATTTATCGCGGCAGATTAAATTATACGCAAGTTTGAGCTTGAGCGAGCGGCAGAATATAGTCGGGTTGCCGCCGTCAAGAGCTGATGTGATTTTAGGCAGTGCGTGCATAGTGTTATGCGCATTAAAATTTTTAGGCGTGAATTTTTGCCGTGTCAGCATTAACGGGTTAAGGCACGGTGTCTTGACTGAGATGCTGTTATAAAAAATATATATATAAATAGGAAGAAGATTAATTAAAAAATGGGAATATATTTAAATAACGCGGCGACTACATGGCCGAAGCCGGCTGAAGTTGCGGAAGCAATGTCAAAATTTTTGCTTAGGGGCGGCGCTAATTTAGCTCGCGGCGCAAATTCTGAACGCGATTTAAACACGTTAAATTTTGTTCTGGACTGCAGGTTTAAATTAGCTGAATTTTTTAACGGCTATGAAGATTGTGATCCCAGATACGTAACGTTCACGGGTAATATCACTGAGTCGCTGAATATAGTATTGCGGGGATATTTAAAGCCCGGCATGAAAGTTCTGACGAGTTCGATGGAGCATAACGCGGTGATGCGGCCATTGAGATTTCTTGAGCAGCAGGGCGTTGAGCTGAAAGTTTTAGAGTGCGAGCCGGACGGATTTTTAAAGCCTGAGAGATTACGCGAGGCGTTAAGCGAAAGCAAATATGATTTAATGGTAATGTCGCACGCGAGCAACGTATGCGGGACTGTGCAGGATATAAATAGTATTGCTGAGATATGCTCTGAGCATAATTTAAATTTAGTCTTGGACACTGCGCAGACTGCGGGAGTATTAAAGCTTGACGCAGTGAAATTAAATCTTGCGGCGCTGTGCTTCACTGGCCATAAGGGCTTGATGGGGCCGCAGGGTACGGGCGGAATTATCTGGCGGCCTGACTTTGCAAGTCAAGTCACGCCGATAATTTCCGGCGGCACGGGCAGCTTCTCGCATCTTGAATATCAGCCTGAAGACTTGCCGGATAAATTTGAATCCGGCACGCCTAATTTGCCGGGTATAGCAGGCTTAAACGCTGCGCTTGATTGGCTTAATGCAACTGGAATAAATAAAATTGCAGCGCGGGAGCATGAACTCGGCGAATATTTTTTAAGCAAGCTTAAAAATTTTAATGGCTTAAAGTTAAGCGGCAAGCAGGACATGAATGGGCGTCTTGCTGTGTTCTCGATAAATTTTGACGGCTTTGACAACGGCATTTTGGCTGATGAGCTGTCGCGCATGGGCTTTGAGACGCGCCCGGGCTTGCACTGCTCACCGTCAGCTCATAAGACTTTAAATACTTTCCCGGGCGGCAGCTTAAGGGTTTCGCTGGGATATTTTAATGAGCGTGAAGAGCTTGATAAATTTATTGATGCGCTGAGCGGGGCGGTTAAATAAATTATGTATGAGTTAAGAAAATTATTCAAGGACAGTGCTTATAACAGCGCGGTATTTAGCTATGAAATTATAAGGGCTGTCGAAGATTTAATTTATGTTAAAGATATTAAGGGCGTTGAAGTGCCTTATATAAAATGTCAGATTAGGGATAAAGAGATAAAGTTAACGCCGGAGGAAGCCGTCCGGCAGCTGTATATTTATAAATTAATTCACGAGTACGGTTATGATAAGAGCTGCATTGAGCTTGAACGCGCAATACACTTCGGACGTGAAGTTAAACGCGCGGATATAGTTATACTTGACCGCAAGCATAAGACTGAATATATTATAGTTGAGCTGAAGAAGCCGAAATTATCGGACGGCAAAGAGCAGCTTAAATCGTACTGCAACGCTACCGGCGCGATAATAGGCGTGTGGACGAACGGTCAGAGCATATCGCATTATCACCGCAGAGACCCGAATTATTTTATAGATATTCCCGATATTCCGAAGTCTAATCAAGATTTATTTGTGATTTTAAATAAGCAGTGGTATATACAGGACTTAATTGATAACGATAAATTAATTAAAGAGCGTAAGTCGCTGAAAAGTTTAATACTTGAAATGGAAGACGAAGTATTAGCCGGAGCCGGAGTTGACGTCTTTGAAGAAGTGTTTAAATTAATTTATACTAAATTATATGACGAGATGCAGAGCGGCCGGGACAAGACGCGCGCGCTTGAGTTCAGAAACTACAGCGATGATAAAGACAACGAAGAGTCAGACTTGAAATTAAAAAATAATTTGCAAAATTTATTTGACAAGGCAAAGAAGACTTGGCCGGGTGTCTTTGATGATAAGGCGGCAATAAATTTAACGCCGTCGCATTTAGCTGTCTGCGTGTCGTCGCTGCAGAACGTGAAATTATTTAATTCAAATCTTGATGTTATTGACGATGCGTTTGAATATTTAATGAGCAAATCGCAGAAGGGCGAGAAAGGACAGTACTTCACGTCGCGCTATGTTATAGACATGTGCGTTAAGATGCTTAATCCTAAGGCTGACGAGAAGATGATAGATACAGCAGCAGGCTCGTGCGGCTTTCCGGTTCATACTATATTTCACGTCTGGCAAAAAATTTTGGAAGATAACGGCATTAAGCAAAGTCATTTGTTCACGGCTGAGAAGAAGCCGGCTGAATGCGAGGACTACGTTAATAATAACGTCTTCGCGATAGACTTTGACGAAAAGGCTGTTCGGGTTGCGAGGACTTTAAATTTAATAGCCGGAGACGGGCGGACTAACGTTCTGCATTTAAATACGCTTGATTATGAAAGATGGCGCGGGATAGTCAAGAACGACGAGAAGTGGCAGGAGATATATAACGAAGGCTGGATTAAGTTCCGTAAAATGCGTGTTAATGCTGGAGACGACAGCGCGTTTAATTTCGATATTGTCATGGCCAATCCGCCGTTCGCCGGAGATATTAAAGAGAGCAAAATTATTACTAAATACGAGCTTGGCAAGAACTCTAAAGGCAAATATCAAAGCAAAGTCGGGCGGGATATTTTATTTATAGAACGTAATTTAAATTTTTTAAAGCCCGGCGGCCGCATGGCGGTAATTTTGCCGCAGGGAAGATTTAATAATTCGAGCGATAAATATATACGTGAATTTATAGCTGAACGGTGCAGAATTTTAGCTGTCGTAGGTCTTCACGGCAATGTATTTAAGCCGCACACCGGCACTAAGACTTCTGTGCTGTTCGTGCAGAAGTGGGACGATGAGCTATGCCCGCGTAAAGACGATTATCCGATTTTCTTTGCCTCAATGCAGAAGCCGAGCAAGGATAATTCAGGCGATAAAATTTTTGTGCGCGATGAGAGCGGCGAGTTTAAGCTTGACAAGCACGGGCATTTAATAGTTGATCATGATTTATTTAATCATGATAATTTAACTCAGGACGGAATAGCAGAGGCGTTTATCGAGTTCGCCAAGCGGGAGAATTTAAGTTTTTTTAATTCAGGCCCGTCTTTCGATGCCGAGAGATACGCAGCGCTGATGGACGGGCTGGAATGCAGCGAAGTTAATTATAAAAATCTTGAAAATAATTTTATATTAGGGGCGGAATATTACGGCAAGAAGTATATTGATATAGTGCATAAGCTGCAGGCTTGTAACAAGCTGGAGCGGTTAGCCGATATTTCGGAGATAATAACGGACGGAGACCATGGCCTGCAAGAGTATGAAGACGAGGGCGTTCCGTATATTTTGAGTGAGACAGTATGCACAGGATATATAGATATTGACAAAATAAAATATATATCTAAAGCAAAACATCAAGGATTAATGCGTTCTAAATTACAGCCGAGAGATGTCGTTATAACAAAAACAGGCGTATATTTTGGCAAGAGTGCTGTAATTCCAAATATAATATCAGAAGCAAACACAAGTTCTCACGTGATGAAGATTAGGCTTAGAAATATAGCTAACTCATTCTTTGTATCAACTTTCTTTAATTGTAAATATGGCTATCATCAACTGCGCAGACGCGGAATAAAAGCAACTCGTCCTGAAATAGCATTGCTTGAGTGCGACGATATACTCGTGCCTAAATTCTCAGATCAATTTGATAAGAAGATTGAAGAAATTATGTTAAAATCTCAGGCTATGCGCGACGAGGCCAAGCATCTCTACGCCTCCGCCCAATCTCTTTTGCTCTCGGCTCTGAACTTCGCCGCAGTTAAAATAAATAATAATAATATTGCTGTAAAAAATTTCTAGCAGTCTTTTGCTTTGACCGGCCGCCTCGATGCTGAATATTACCAGCCGAAGTATGAAGAGATAGAGAATTCGCTTAAAAATTATGATAATAATTTAAAAAAATTATCAGATATTGCTCAATATATTTTTACGGGTGAATATTCTGAAGAATATTTTAATATGGGAGATGAGCCTAATTTATGCTATTACATACGTGGAACAGATATAGTTTCAGGACAAGTTATAAAAGACGAAACACACTGCGTTAATCCAGTTGGCTTTAATAAATTTGTTTCCAAAGGAGATTTAGTAACTGGACGTGTTGGAACTCTTGGAAATTTTGGAGTTGTAAATGAAGAACTAAACGGAGCTTTATGTTCAGATAATATATTATGTTTCCGTTTACCTTGTGAATATTTACCGGACGTGTACTCATTGTATTTTAATAGTCCTATGATAAATGAATTAATAGAACGATTAGCGCGTGGTTCTGTTCAACAAAGATTAAATCAAGAAACACTACGCGAGATCCAAGTGCCGTTAATTAATCATGCTACCCAGCTCGAGATCTCGGACAAAGTGCAAAGTTCTTTCAAGCTGCGCCGTCAAGCCGAAGATTTAATTAACTCAGCTGTAAGAGCCGTAGAAATTGCAATAGAGGACGGCGAGGCTGCAGCAGAAGAATATATTAAAAAATTAAAAATTATTTAGCGGCCAAAATTTACGGGAGACACCGGCCGCTGCTGCAGCGCATAATTTAAATTATTATTATTATCTAAAAGCAATTCGTAAAAATTTTCAGCTGTGAACTCGTACTTGGCGCATAAATTTGTTTTTGCAGCGGCCAAGCGAGTGATTAATTTTATGTCAGACCGGCCGCGGGCAATTTTTAACAGCTCACGGCCGGTCTCACTGAAGCCTAACACTCTTGCGTAACCAGCGCCGGTATCTCTAAGCTCTAAAGCATCGCGCTTGCTCACACCGATTAATATACGCATAAGACAGCGCCTAATATGCGACCGCGTGTAGCGCAGCGATACGCACTTATCTATAAACTCATCGAGATTATTAAAATTCTTAAAATTATTTATAAATAAATTTTCAAGGCCGTTATTTATTAAATCAAAATTACTTAATTCGCTGGGCGATGAGCGCAGGAATATTGATTGAAGTATCAGCCATAATTTTTTATTCGCATTAATGCAAGCCCTGCCTTGTGCAATAGCTTGCGTTAAAATTTTTATAGAACTCTCCGGCATGTAATTATTTAATAATTCAAGCTTGTTGTCTTTAATTGCAGTGCGCAGTGCGCTCGAGCTCGCGAAGTTTAAATTAAAATTTAAATTATTAAAATTATGCGCTGCGCCGGTTCTGGGAATAAATAAAGTTTTTAAATTATAATTGCGTTCTTTAATGCGCTTGAGATATGAAATTGCCAGCATGTTATTTGGCTGCAGCAAAAATTCTTCGCTGCCCGGTATAATTTGATCGGCAGCGCGTGACAGCGCCCTCGTATATGACATGCCTAATTTTAAATTTAATTTTAAATTATTTTTAAAATTTTCCGGCTCCTGCAGCAAGAGATTTATTAACGCGTCAAGATTTGCATAATTAATATTCTCAAGGCCGAATGCTATATGAGACGCAAGTTTAGTCTTAGCTAAAATGTCTATTGCGCCTGCGCTGAAGTCCTGAGCAGCAGCGCATGAGAAAATAAAAGGCAATTCTAAAACTAAATCAGCGCCGCCGGCTAAAGCCGTTTCAGCCCTGGCGAACTTGTCGCAAATGGCCGGCTCGCCGCGTTGAGTGAAGTTCGACGATAAAATTATAATAACGGCTGCATCGCTAAACTTCGCCTTGGCCTCACGCAGCATATATAAATGCCCGTTGTGAAACGGATTGTACTCAGCTGTTATGCCTATGACTTCACGCATGATTTTTAAAACTTTAAAGTCCACCAGAATTTATTTGACGCGTCGCCCGGCTTCCTCGGAAAAATTTTCGGACACTTAGAGATTTTGCGCCAGATTACAATGCTCTTAGACGAGTTATCTCCGCCGTAATAATTTATCTCGGGTTCGCTCAAGCCTAAGCATCGCCATTTATGATTGACTTGCTCAAGCTCTTGCTCAAGCTTTGCGCCTTTAAATGTTAATAGGCTGCCCTGAACTTTCACTAACGGCGATAATAATTCGGCTGTAACGCCGGCGTCAGCGACTGCCCGAGCGCAGGCTAAATCAAATCTCTCACGATTTAATTTAGCAAAGTCTTCACTGCGTGAGCAAATTACTTTTATATTATTTAAATTTAATTTTTCTATAATTTCTTGAGATGCGCGGCACTTCTTGCCGATGCTGTCTAATAAAATTATATTTAAGTCCGGCCTGCACACTGCCCAGACTATGCCGGGCAAGCCGCCGCCGCTGCCTACGTCTATTACTTGCGCATTAGAATTTTGCGGCAAAAATTTTAATGACTCGAGGCCGTCCTGAATGTGCGTATTAAATATCTCGTCAGCGTCGCGCGTGCCGGTCAGCCTCACGCTCACGCAGCCTGCCAACAGCTCTGCATATTGCCTTAAAGTTTCATTAATATCCAAATTCAAAATTTTAAAAACTCTCCTGCATTAATTTTTAATTTTAAATTTATTATATAAAATTGCAGCCGCAGCTTAAAAATTTTTAAATAATTTTGAGATAAAATAGGCAAAGCTAAATTAGCAGCTGCAATGCTTAAAAATCTTCACAAAAATAAAACGCCCTGAAAACAGGCGTTTTAATAAATTTTATTAAAAATTTTTAATTTTTAAAAGCGGCTCCAGCGCAAATCGAAGCCCTTTTAAGTCTTTACACCGCAAGCACTTTCATTTTTCAATTAGCCGCTTTTCCACAAGTTTTTCCACGGTTCGCGGCCTTGCGACACCGCGTTTTATTTCCATTACTATCAATTATCTTCCTATTTAATACCTTCCATTACACACCGCAGCATGACGGCAGCCGCTTTTAACAAGCTCAAAGAAGAACATCCGGTTGTCCGGATTATCCGGCATCTCAAGCTCGCGGCCGTCCTGAAATTTATATCTCAGCATCCCGTGGCTCGCTGTCACTTCGTTCTTGTACTGCGTGCCATGCCCAATTGGAAATCGCGTCTCTGCTCGCGGCAGCTGCATAGATTTCATAAGCCTGTACACTCTTCAGCTCTGATTTTCCAACTCTCGTTTTGAGAGAGGCGAATGAAAATGCTTGATGCTGCAGCGTTTTATAATTTTATAGTTTTGAAAATTGCTATATGTAATGTAATACGAGATGACAGCAAAAATTTAATTTTTAAGTGCTTTAGCTATAGCAATAACAAACGCCCCCGAGCCTAAACTCGGGGGCAGCTGCAATAATATAAATTTAATTAACAGGATTTAATCAAGCACTTCAATAATAACCTCGTGTGTTAAGACCTCAGCGTAATTAAACGAGATTAAACTATTCTCAGGCAATGCGCACAGAGTGAACAGCTTGGGATATATCTCAATTATAGTCCCTTCTATTGTCTCGACCCTGTTGCGCCCCTTCGACACCCGGCAGCGCACCCGCTTGCCCTTGTACGAGGCCACTTCCTCTTTAACAGACGAGAGCGTTTTCGGCAAATCAAACACTTCCCTTTAAATGCTCAAATATAAAAAATTAGCATCTATTCTATCACAACTCTCGCATTTTGACTATAAAATAATTTATAATTTAAATTTATAATCGCCCATAAATCGCAGCAAGTGATTTAAAATTTAAATTTGCCGCTGTTAAGATCGCCGGTTATGCGCCGCGCGGTGCACTATAAATAAATAATTTATAAATTTATAAGCTCTTACACATTGCAGCGAGTGATTTAAAATTTAAATTTGCCGCTGGTAAGCTTAGCCGGTCACGCCGCACGGTGCGCTATAAATAATTTATAATTTTAAATTTATAAACTCTCACATATCGCAGCGAGTGATTTAATTTTGCCGTTTGCAAGCTTAGCCGGTTATGCGCCGCGCGGCGCACTATAAATAAATAATTTATAAATTTATAAGCTCTGACACATTGCAGCAAGCGATTTAAAATTTAAATTTGTCGCTGTCAAGCTTAGCCGGTTATGCCGCGCGGTACGATATAAAAATTTATAATCGCCCGTAAATCGCAGTAAGGTCTTTTATTGCAGCAGCAAGAGATTTAAATTTGCCGCTGTTAAGCTCACCGGTCATGCGCCACGCCCAATTATTTTTAGGAGTTGATGGGATGTTAATTCTCGCTTCAGCGCCTAAATTTAAATAATCCTGCATGGGAATTATCGCAGTGTTAGCTACAGAGCTTAGGGCAAGCCTGATTAAATTTTTAGCTGCGTCCTCTTCGAACAAATCTTCAGGCTCAAGACCTAAATATAACGCTAAATTTTTAATTTCATGCTCGCTGGCATCCTGATTGAACCAGCCGCGAGTTGTGTTATTGTCATGCGTCCCTGTATATATCACATTAATTTTAGAATTATTATGCGGCGCATACGGATTATCAGCTGGATTTCCGAATGCAAACTGCAATATTAACATGCCGGGCATCTCTAAGTCTTTGCGCAGATTTTCAACTTCAGGCGTTAATATTCCCAAGTTCTCAGCCCAGAACGGCATATCAGGAAATTCTTTTTCAAGCTGCGCAAAAAATTCTTTATACGGCACGTCAAGCCACTTGCCGAACTCGGCCGTCACTGCGTCAGACGGCAGCGCCCAGTACGCAACAAGTCCTCTGAAGTGGTCTATGCGCACTTTATCAAATTCAAAAAATTCAAGCAAATGCCTTAAACGCGCGACCCACCAGTGAAATTTAGTCTCACGCATTTTATCCCAGTTATAAGTCGGGTTGCCCCAGAGCTGCCCTTTCGCGCTGAAGTAATCCGGCGGCACTCCGGCTATAGTCACGGGATTTAAATCTTTATCAAGATTAAAAATTTCAGGGAACTGCCACACGTCCGCGCAGTCAAGCGTCACATACACCGGCACGTCGCCGACTAAGCTTATATTTAATTTCTTTAAATGCTCACGCAGCTCGGCCATTTGCGCCGCAAATATAAACTGCAAAAATTTTTGATATTTAATCTCGCTTAAATTTAATTTAATAAATTCTTTAAGCGCTGCAGGCTCTCTGAATTTTAATTCTTTTGGCCAATCGTACCAAGGCTTGCCGCCCTGCGCTGCCTTAAGCGCAATAAATTCGCTCCAGCCGTCAAGCCATTCGCTCTCACGCTCACAAAAATCATTAAATTTATTAAATAATTTATTTTTATTATTAAAATTATTAAACGCCAGCCTGAAAATTTTGTCTTTAAATTCTATTACTGCGTCATAATCAATCTGTGAAGCATCTTTTACTTCAAAGTCCTGAATATCTTTTAAGTCAAGCAAATTATTTTTAACTAACCATTCGGGGCTTATCACTAAATAATTTCCGGCGAAGGCCGACGTCGGACTATAGGGCGAGTTGCCGCAGCCCGGATCAGTCGCAGTTAGCGGCAGCACTTGCCATATCGACTGGCCGGCCTCGTGCAGAAAGTCCGCGAATTTAAACGCCTCAGATCCCAAGTCGCCTATTCCGTATCTCGACGGCAGCGAAGTTATAGGCAGCAATATTCCCGCCTCACGCTTAAATGCTCTCTTGCTCATGTTAATTAATAAGCCCCCTCAAAATAATAATTATTTAATAATTAATTATTAAACTCTTCCTGCTCAATAATTCTGCCGCCGCAGATAGTCATGTAAACGCTTAAATCTTTAATTTTATCCGGCTCGGCTTTAAACGGGTCTTGATCTAATATCACTAAATCAGCATCGCGCCATAACGCGATCTCGCCGCGCCGGTTCACAGCATTGCCGTTCCATGCCGCGCTGTACGTATAAGCCTCTATAGCTTCAGCAATCGAAAGGCACTCTATGGGATTATGCGCATCTTTTGCATTAGCTAAATTTAACTCGGCCTCACGTCTGTTCACCGCGTAATAAAGCCCTAACAACGGATTTACGTTCACGCGTTGATTATCATCGTAAGAGTTAAGCCCAGCGCCTGAGCCTGCGCAGAAAGTTATACCGCTGCGCAGCATACCGCGCAACCGGCAGCCTGCATCAGAATGCACGGCCATCTCCGGTTCGATAACTGCCCCAAGCCTTAAATCGCGCATACGCTTAAGCTGATCTAAGTCAGCAGCTTTAGCGTGAATTATTAAATGTCTCGTGTTCATAGCACGGGCTTTCACTGCCTGTTCAAATGCGTCAAGGCACATGTTCAGTGCAGCGCCGCTGTCAGCTTGAGCAGCTATCTGCAGGCCGGCCAAGTGAGCCGTGTAAATTAATTTATTTATAATCTCAGGAGCTACGCCGTCGCATAAAATTTTTACAGGTCCGGTATGACAAAACGGAATGCCGTCGTAAAAGCTGAAGCCGGAATTTATAAGCTCGATAAGCTCGTCATAGCTCGATATGCTTATATAACTTCTAAGCCTTAAAGGCATATACTCGCTCGTGGCAACTTGGCTTATAAAAAAATTCCACATGTCCTGAAATTTATTATTAAATACGCTCGCGTCATCTGTCCATATCTCAGTTACGCCCATACGCGCGGCCTTTTGACTATAAACTTTAAATAGCTTAGCTAATAATTCATAGTCAAGATCGCGTAAATCATCAGGGCTCACGCCTTCTTCGTCCAAAGCCCATTTTAATAATCCTGCGTGAGCGTCGCACAGCCCTGGCAGCACAGTCCGGCCTTCTAAGTCTATTATCTCTATATCCTCACTGTTAATATTACTATTAAAATTAATATTAATATTAGAATTAGCATCCGGATTAAAATACAGTTCGCTTGTGCTGCCGAGCCACGATATGCGGCCGGCCTCTATAACAAGCTCGCTTGCCTCGCCCTTGGCCGTGTGAATAACGCCGTTCACCAGCGCAAGCTTTTTATTATTTATTTTATTATCATCAGGCATTGACATTGCTCCTGTCTTGTAATAATTTTTGCAATATTATCACGCAGCCACTCCGCCCCGGGGTGATAATTTAACGCAATAAGCGAGGCAAGCTGCAAGTGCAGACACTTTACGTAAATTTTATTATTATTTAAATAATCTATTCCGCCTAAGCCGCCGCGCCTCAGCCTTTTATAAAGCTCCGGCTTAAAGCGCTGCAAAAAGTTCTTCTTATTTGATATATCTAATTTTAATTTTTTTAATAAATTT
>JAFUXM010000286.1 GCA_017470785.1 Synergistaceae bacterium | reverse complement strand
CTGTCAGTGCTCACTGTTCCGTCACTGCTGGCGACTAAGTCAGATGATAAGATGATCGTGTACGTGCCCTCGATTCCAAGCACTTCAACCTTCTTGCCGCTGACTGTAACTTCGCCGCCGTCAGCATCTTTGGCTGCGATGACGTTTGCATCCGCGCTGACCGTGATCTCGAAGCTGGCGAACTGGTCGCTGCTTACGCTGAAGACTACCGGTGCTGCCGTCCATAACGCGTCTTTGGTTGCTGAATCCTGGCTGATCGAGTAGGACGTGCTGGCCGCAACTGTCTTTGACTGGCCATCAGAACCGGTCAACACAACATCGCTGGCCTTAAGTTTATAAGTCTCTGCCGTCGTCGTCTCCGAGCTTGAACCTGAACCGGTGTCAAAGCTCACCGCCAACTGCAGCGGGAACTCTACAAAGTACGGATAACCTTCTGCTAACGCCGTGAATAACGACGGGTTAAGGTTCACGTAGTCCGATACAGGCGCTTTCGTTAGGGTCTTATCAGGAAGCGTACCGCCCTGATCGATTGTGTCCTGACCCTCTTTTAAGATACCGACGCTGTTGGTCATTAAAGTCTGGTCGCCTTTCGACGTAAACATTACTCTTACAAGGAGGTCAGGATGTGCTGCGATAAAGGCCTTGTCAAGTACTAAACCTTTAGTTATATCTTCAGGTCCGTACACGATCTTGCTAGCTGCATCTTTCGACGCTACCTCAGCGTGCACTATCTTTGTGTCAGCCTTGATGTCTGTTGCTTTCTTGTTTGCATCAATCAGGTTCGCGGTTGTAATAGCCAGCGGCACTGTTACTGTCTCATCCTTAAGCAAGTACACCTTAACTGTTGCCGGTGTAGCCGATGGATAACCCACCTCAGTACTAACTGCCCAGTTGAGTACGAAGTCTGCGCCGGCGGCCAACTGATCCGCGCTGGCGATTTTCTCTACGTAGCCCTTCGCTGCATATGCCGGTGCATATAAATCATTGGCTATCTTGGCTGCGAATTTCGCTGGTGTAGCTGTCGGGTTTGCAGAGACCCACTTTGCGATATCCGGAAGCATCAGCTTGAATGCGGCGAAGTTATCGCTCGCTGCACTCCAGAAGTCACTTGCGGCGGCGGCACCTTTTGTACCCTCGGTAGCACTGATCGCTGCCTTGTCACCCTCAGCGGCCGCGCTGGCGTTTCCTGTTCCTGCTACAGCCTTGAACCCGGTAGCTGCGGTTCCCCATCCCGTACCTTCGGCGGTGGTAGTGACTGTTATGTCGTCATTCGATACGCCGGCGATCACCACTTTCCATTTACCGGTTATTGTAATCATTCCGGTGTTCTCTATGTCAATTGTGTCCTCGGTGGCACCGGCAGTCAAGTCTACGGCATCCCCGTTAGCGTAAGTTATCCTTACTGCCATAGCGGTATCTGCGTTTGTCCAACCTGTTGCAGTAGCAGTTATCTTCTCAGCCGTGGCGGCACCAGCATCAATTTCGTCCGTGGCGGCACCAGCAGTGATCGCTATTCTCGTACCGTCATCTGTTGTTATTGTGGCCGTGTCACCTTTGGCGGCGGCAAACGTCTTAGTGGCGGCACCATCGAAGTTGGCATTTGTCGTCCCTGTCACGTATTCCGGCGCCGAGGCCGCAGTGAACGCTGTATTCCCCTTCGCGCTGGCGTTAGTAATTTCAACTTTCGATGCGGCGTCATCGGCTGCGTAGGTCAAATTCCCCTTAGCGTCCAGAGCAAGTTTGTCATTTGCGGCCGCAGTGATAGTATAGGAAATACTAGACAAACCACCAAAATAGTTAGCGTAATTACTCAAGGTCGAGTCACTGAACGTCAGATTCGCAAATGCCTTGGCTGCGGTAGCCAAGAGAGTGGCCGTAACCTTAGTGCCGTCACCATATACCCCAGTTGTGTCGTATTTGAGTTCGGTGCTTGACAACAGGGCAGTCAATGCGCTGTTCAATGAAGAGTCACTTTCAGCGTATGCTAAATCAAGATCCTCGACTTTACCAGCGGTCTCGACAACGCCAAGTGCCTGTGCCAGCTTTAATGCATTTGCCTTGAGGGTCTCATTGCCTGAATTATAGAAAGTATAGATGAAGTACCCAATCAAGTTGGCATTGCCGACGTAAGCCCCTTCAATTTCACCATAAGAACTGGCTTTTGTGTTAATATTCGCCAGTGTAGATTTAATTGATCCGAGCGGTGCCTTTAAACTGCTGAACTCCGGCGCAAATGCCTTGGCTGTCTTGTCAGATGCCTTGGCTACTACAACACTTGATGCATCGGCATCGAAGCTAACGCCTAGTGTAACTGAGCCAGTTGTAAGCTCAATCGGCGTCGGCTCCTGTACGGCCAATGCGCTGCCCGCGAACAGGCTTATTGCCAGTGCGGCAAGCAGCAATTTCTTTACGCTTTTCCTAATCATGATAAAAATCTCTACCTCCTGTTGTGAATGAGATGTAGCTAAATTGTGAATAAAACCTAAAAAATTAACGCGTGTTACCTCGTGAATGATCCCTCAAAATTTATGTGCAATAAATTCTCGGGCAAGTTAGTGAATTAATTTTAGCTGTATCAGCCCCTTTCGAGATGTAAAGCCAGTACGACGACGGCAGCGATTTTAATTTTTTTAAATTTACTCGCTGCAGCCATGCGTAACGTCAACGCAAGCGCAATTAACCGAGCCTGTAAAGATACCAAGCTTGGCTGATTTACGCCATGCGCAAATAAATCCGCCGTTAAATCTCCCCAGTCAACCGGCGAACCTGAATTAAAATAATTAGATTGTGAATTTAAATAAGAGTAATCAGAACTGAGACTTGAAGTTTGAGCAGCGGCTGACGTGCATGAACTGTGACAGTGCGTAATGCTCCCCGCATACCGCATACCGCATACCGCATACCGCATACCATTGTATCACACTTCATGTTCCTGTCACCCCTGCTTTCTACTTAGTTTTGCGTAATTATATCACGCAATTTTTTGCATTGCAAGCAATTTTTTCAAAAATTTCCGTAAATTTCTCACGCAAATTTCATTTAAATTGCTGAACGCCTTTCCTGCAAAAAATTCTAAGTAATTTTAGCGTGAATAAAAATTTTTGTCAATAAGAAATTATAAAAATTTTTTGCAGCTTGGAGGGCATTAGATTATAAGATGGAATTTTTACTTGACGGAGTAAGCGCCGTGACGTTTAAGGAACTTGTGATGTACGTTGTCGGCGGCGTATTAATATGGCTTGCAATTAAGAAAGACTATGAGCCGGCGCTGCTATTGCCGATGGGTTTCGGAGCAATTCTTGTTAATCTGCCGTTGAGCGGCGTTGTCAATCAGACTATGGCCGGTATCGGCGAGACGGCTGGGATAATTCAGTGGCTGTTTGAGACTTTAATCGCCGCGTCAGAGGCTATGCCTATATTATTATTTATCGGCATCGGTGCGATGATAGACTTTGGGCCGTTATTATCGCAGCCTGTAATGTTCTTATTCGGAGCGGCGGCGCAGTTTGGAATTTTCTTTGCGATAAGCTTAGCGACTTTGCTTGGGTTTGATTTAAGAGACGCGGCGTCTATTGGCATTATCGGAGCGGCGGACGGCCCGACGTCGATCTTAGTCTCGCAGATCATGCGGTCAAAATACATCGGCGCTATTGCAGTGGCAGCTTATAGCTACATGGCGCTTGTGCCGATCATCCAGCCTATGGCTATTAAACTTGTCACGACTAAGCAGGAGCGGGCGATTTATATGCGCTATAACCCAAAGAACGTGACGAAGCGCACGAGAATTTTATTTCCTATTATAGTTACGATGATAGTCGGCTTGATTGCACCGGCGTCAGTTGCGCTGGTAGGATTTTTGATGTTTGGAAATTTAGTGCGTGAGAGCGGCGTGATGAATAATTTATTGAAGGCCGCGCAGGATTATTTAGCTAATTTAATCACGCTTTTGCTTGGCCTGACGATTTCATTCAGTATGCGTGCCGATGAGTTTGTACGCAGCGACACGCTGTTAATATTATTAATCGGCCTTGCTGCATTTATATTTGATACGATCGGCGGCGTTGTATTTGCAAAAATTTTAAATTTATTTATAAAGGAAAAGGTCAACCCGATGATTGGCGCGGCCGGCATATCGGCATTCCCGATGGCGTCGCGTGTTGTTCAGAAGATGGCAGCTGCTGAGAACCGGGATAATATAATTTTGATGCACGCGGTCGGGGCTAACGTTGCCGGTCAAATTGCCTCGGTCATTGCCGGCGGCCTTGTTATTAATTTAGTCACGCAGTATTTGAAGTGAAGTAAATTTTATTAAATTATTTTATTTGTAATTTTATTAACTCTAAACTAAAATATTAAATTAAAAGGCAATAATTTATTTAAATATTTAAATTATTTTAGGGAGGGACGTTGAATGAGCGGTGAAACGCAAGCTAACGCTCAGAGTCCTGCGGGTTCTGTGAAGGACAACAGCGAACAGCAGACTGCTGAACTAATAAAGACGCGAATTTTGAGCAAGCTGAAGGATATAAAATCATTTCCGCAGTTTGTGCTTGAGACAATGCGCAAACTGAAAGATCCTGACAGCAGTGCGTCTGATGTTGCGCAGAGCCTTTCGCGCGACGAGGGGCTTGTGCTGAGGGTGTTGAAACTCGCGAACTCGGCCTCGTTCGGAATGTCAAGAAATATCTCGAATATATCAGAAGCAATATCGTTACTGGGCTATAAGAACGTGAGCAATTTAGTCTTAGCTGCGACTGTTTACTCATCAATGGATAAAGGATTATCGGGATATGCGCTTGATCGGGGCGAGCTGTGGCGTCACTCTCTCATGGTTGCTCATGCGTCGCGCTATATCGCTAAGAAGACGGGTTTAATATCAGTTGAGGACGCGTATGTCGGCGGGCTGCTGCATGATATAGGCAAGATTATATTAAATGATTATGTTCGCTTCGGCTATAGCATTATAGTTAAGATGGTCGAAGAGGAACACGTAGCGTTCACGATGGCGGAGCGGCGGGTATTAGGCTTTGATCACGCTGCGGTTGGAGCTATTTTAACTGAGCGCTGGGGCTTGCCGGAAGCGTATCAAATGGCCGTCGCGTATCATCACAGACCGAATGACTTACCGGAGGATAAGAAGCAGTATCAGCACATACTTGACGTTGTGAGCGTTGCTAATTCAGTTTGCTTGATGTTAGGCGTCGGCATCGGCGCTGACGGCCTGCAGACCTACATGTTCCCCGAGCCTTTAGAACGGCTCGGCATATCCAACTTCGACGAACTCATGGCCGAGCTGATAGACTTCGCCGAGAACGTCTCGACTGACATAGCCGGCATGAATTAGTTTGTGCGTATATATAATAGTAGATAATTAATAATAATAATGTCTTACGTTGTCACGATAGACGGACCGGCTGGGGCTGGCAAGAGTTCGATGGCAAGGGCTCTTGCTAAGTCGCTCGGCGTTCATTACTTAGACACCGGCGCAATTTACAGGGCTATAGCTTTGATGCTTGACGAGTCTGAGATTAATATTAATCAGCCGGAGTTGATAAGTGAAGCGCTGAAGGATATTAAGATGGAGCTAAGAAACGGCGCGGTGTTAGTGAACGGCGTGGACGTCAGCGGGTTGATACGGACGCCGCATATAGATAAAATTGCGTCTGAATATTCGGCCTTGAAGTGCGTGCGGGATGCGTTATTAAATTTGCAGCAGGAGCAGCAGAACTTTGGATCGCTCATAGCTGAAGGCCGTGATGTCGGCAGCGTTGTATTTCCCGATGCAGCCGTGAAATTTTATTTAACTGCATCACCTGAAGCCAGAGCTAAGCGGCGCTGCCTTGAACGGGAGCTTAAAGGCGAGAAAGTTAATTATCAGGAGACTTTGCAGGCTATAAAATCCCGCGATAAATTTGATTCAAGCCGTGAAGCATCGCCGCTGAAAGTGCCGGACGGCGCTATCGTGATCGACACGTCAGAACTTAACGAGCTTGAGACGTTAAATTTACTTGAAAGTCATGTTAAAAAAATATTAAAAATTTTATTTTAAAATTTAAGGTAATAATTAGCATGAAGCCAAATAAAATATTTTACGCGTTCATAAAATTTATTTTCTCTATTGCGCTTAGAATTTATAATAGATGCGCTGTCACGTGGCTTGACCCGGCGGTTAAGTCAAGCGGGCAGAAATACATAGTGGCCTGCAATCACTGCAGTAATCTTGATCCGGTGATTGTGGGCTGTTTCTTTCCCAGAAGGCTTAGATACTTTGCCAAAGAAGAGCTGTTTAGATCATGGTTTCTTCGCAACGCGATATTAGCGTTAGGAGCAGTGCCGGTGTCGCGGGCTGATAATGCGTCGGCAGCGGGAGCATTGCGCGGGTTCATGAGATTATATAGTGAAGGCTCTGACGTATTAATATTTCCCGAGGGCGGCCGGTCGCTTGACGGCAAATTGCAGCCTTTAGAAGCAGGCGTAGCGGTCATAGCAGCTCATGAAAAAGCGCCGATATTGCCGGTCTATATCTCAGGCTCGTTTGACGCGATGCCTCCGGGCGCTGCATTTATTAAGCCCAGCAAGATTAAAATAATTTTTGGAAAACCGCTTATATATAATGAAGAAGTTTATAAAAAACGCGAGGGCCGGGATATTATTATGAAAGGTCTTGACGCGGCGTTTAAAGAACTTGAGCAAATTTAATTTATAATAAATAATAAAGCAATAAATTTAAATTCAGGAGGGGTTTTACGATGGCAAGAATTTTTATCAGCCCGAGTAAGTATGTTCAGGGTGCCGGTGAGATGAAGAAGGTCGGCGAGTACACGTCAGCGCTTGGAGCGAAGGCGCTTGTGCTTATCAGCCAGGGCGGTTACAAGCGTATCGGCGCCGAGATCGAAGCGAGCTTTAAAGCTGCTAATACGGGCTTAGTGTTCGATTACTTCAACGGCGAATGCTCGAAGACCGAGATTAAGCGCCTTGAAGAGGTCGTTAAGAAGAATAACTGCGATGTCGTAGTCGGCGTGGGCGGCGGCAAGATTTTTGATACGGCCAAGGCAGTTGCTTATTACGAAAATAAGCCCGTTATAATCTGCCCGACTATCGCTTCGACCGACGCGCCTTGCAGTGCGCTTTCTGTTATCTACACTGATGACGGCCAGTTCGAGGAGTATTTATTCCTGAAGGCCAACCCGAATGTAGTCTTAATGGACACGGATATTATATCCAAGTCGCCTGTAAGGCTTACGGTGTCGGGAATGGGCGACGCGCTTGCAACTTATTTTGAGGCCAGAGCGTGCAAGAATTCTGACGCAGGCACGTGCGCAGGCGGCAAAGTCGGCGGCGCGGCAATGGCTCTCGCTAAATTATGCTTTGATACGTTAATGAGCGACGGCGTTAAGGCTAAGATTGCGCTCGAGGCCGGCGCCTGCACTGAGGCGGTCGAGAAGATTATTGAGGCCAACACTTTATTATCAGGTATAGGCT
>JAFUXM010000285.1 GCA_017470785.1 Synergistaceae bacterium | reverse complement strand
GCACGCATGTTGCCGGGATTATAAGCGCAGTCGGCGATAATAATATCGGCGTTGCGGGCGTGAACTGGAACGCTAAGGTCATTGCGTTAAAAGCGTATGTTGAGTTTAACGGGGTCGGCGGCTTTCCTGATGACTTGGTAATCGGCTGTTTGGATCGTGTATTGCAGTTGAAGAATCAGGGCGTGAATATAGCGGCCGTGAACATGTCGCTTGGCGGCTTTGAGGACGGTACGCCGGAAGATAAAAGCCAGCCTGCAAATCCGGCATGGAACGCGATGAAGAAAGTCAGCGATGCCGGAATTATAATCTGCGTCTCGGCGGGCAACGATAATAGTAGGGTCGGCTATGCTGCGCCGTATGACGGCGAGGGCGACAGTTTTAAGCAAGGCCAGTATACTTATCCGGCATCGTATTTAAATATTGATAACATGATAGTCGTAGCGGCGGCATGTATGAGCGGCGATATGATACTCAGGTCATCCGGTAACAATATATTCATGCAGGCCAACTCTAATTACGGCGATAAAGTTGACATAGCTGCGCCTGGGGAGCAGATAGCCAGTACGACACCGACTAATTTCAAGCCCCAGGATCACGGAGACGAGGATTTTAATAAACTCATGTGGATGATCGAAAGTGTTGAAGAGGGCGTTGTTAATTATAGAAAGTTTGCCGGCACCTCCATGGCTGCGCCGCACGTCACCGGAGCTGCCGCATTATTAAAATCTATTTATCCTGAGGCAAGCGCAGCGCAAATTAAGCGGGCTATATTAGAGGGCGCTAATAAAAATTACTGTGCCAACGATGCCGAGACGGAAATATATTATTGCGTCTTCGGCGTGTATGACAGCAAATTAATCCATGACGTGACATCTAAGCACGGCTTTTTAGATGTAGAAGGCGCGCTCGATAAATTAACTGAGATAATCGAGAGCGAAAGTGATAGTGAAGCTGTAAGTTCTCACGGCTCAAGTTCAAGCTCCGGCTGCAGCGCATTAAGTGCAGGTATTGCGTTATTGAGCTTAGCAGGCTTGATTATATTAAAGAAGCGTTAAGTTAAATTAAGTAATTTAAAAATAATTTAAGATAAAAATAGGCTGAGCTTTGAGCTCGGCCTATTTTATTTCAAGCTGCCCCGTTCGATAAATTATTATATAATTGCTTTAAAATTTAATTAAGCATTTAATAAAGGAAGGAAGTTTGCTATGAAGTTATTAAGAGTTTTATTGTTTGCGGCTATAATTTTTGCATTTGCCGGTGCGGCTTACGCGGCGCAGACTGTCCCGGGCGATGTGATAGTAATGTTTAAAAATAATTCGGGCGTGAAAGTAAGCGCGGCAGAATTTAAAGCATCGCATCTTGATTATGTTAGCAAAGCTGCAAGCGATTTAGGTGCGGGCGTGAAACAAGTTTTCAGTGCGTTATCTGAAGCTGATAATAATTTATTTGCAGTTCTGCATTCTGACAGCAAAGACGAGAATGAATTATTAAAAGAAGTGTTAGCGCGGCCTGATGTCGCCGGTGCGAGCTTGAATCATATTGCAAAGCCTATGTCTAATGCTGCGCCGACTGATAAATATTATGATTTATTATGGGGCATGAGGGCTATTAATGCTGACAAGCTCTGGGCAAGGGGCTATACCGGCAGCGATAAAGTTTATGCAGCTGTCATAGACACGGGCATAGATTCGCAGCATGAGGATTTAAAGGCAAATATCGCAAGTCAATACTGCGGCGGCTATGTTGTAACTAACTTTGAGACAGGTGAGAGTAAATTCAGCAATGACGCAGCGTACTATCAGGACCCTGTAAACGAAGGTCACGGCACGCATGTTGCCGGGATTATAAGCGCAGTCGGCGATAATAATATCGGCGTTGCTGGCGTGAACTGGAACGCTAAGGTCATTGCGTTAAAAGCGTATGTTGAGTTTAACGGGGTCGGCGGCTTTCCTGATGACTTGGTAATCGGCTGTTTGGATCGTGTATTGCAGTTGAAGAATCAGGGCGTGAATATAGCAGCCGTGAACTTGTCGCTCGGCGGTTACGGCAGTGATACGCCGGAGGAATTGAGCAAGCCGAGCAATCCGATGTGGAATGCGCTGAAGAAAGTCAGCGATGCCGGAATTATAATCTGTATTGCTGCGGGCAATGATGGCATACGCGTCGGCTACCCGACCGCTTACGATGATCAATATTACAATTCCGAGCCCGCGTTTGAGAAAGGCGAGTATGCTTATCCGGCCTCGTATTTAAATATTGATAATATGATAGTTGTATAGCTAAAAAACTTAAAAAATGTATAATATAAAATTATGGCATACGATGAAAAATACAGAAAAAGGACTTTAGAAT
>JAFUXM010000284.1 GCA_017470785.1 Synergistaceae bacterium | reverse complement strand
GACAAACTCGCAGACGCTTATCAAACGTTTATTCAAGCATACTACACAGGGACGCTAATAGCACAGGGCGCAGCATGACAAAACTTTATGATTTAGCAGTCAAGACCGGCGAATATCAGACACGGAGCGGCGAAACTAAATCACAGTGGCTGAATATCGGAGCGGTTATGCAAAATGACAAGCGAGAGAGCTTTATATTATTAAATCGGAGCTTTAACCCAGCCGGAGTTCCAGTAAAGGGCGATAGCTCTCAAATTATTGCGAGTTTATTCAAGCCTAAAGGCAGCCGGAGCTAATGGAAATTATTTGTTTAGCACTCGCAGATTTATTGTTCAGCGCAGAGCCTGTTTTGTTGGCGCAGGCTTGTGCGCTATTTCTTGGACGATTAGGAAAATGGAAAATTTAAGCATGAGTTTAAATACTGTTATAATAAACAAGGCGGCTCAAAGCTTAAATCGCATTAAGTCAATGAGCCGCACCACAACGCAGGACTATTATACCATAAAATCCCGCGTTGATTTTGATATGTAAAAGCGAGGGATTTAATTAATGACAAAGGAACAGGCAATAGCCGAGCTTAAGGGTTGTTTGAAAGATTATTTAGAGACGCGGGGAATTGACACGCGGCAAAATTTCAGATGCTTAAATCCAGACCATGAAGACAAGCACCCGAGCATGGGATTTAACGCGAATAAAAATCAAGTTCACTGCTTTTCTTGCGAAGCGAGTTATGACATTATCGATTTAATCAGACTTGAATTTAATTGTGACTTTAACGAAGCTTTAAAACGCGGTTGCGAGATATACCACATAGATTATCACAGCGACAGAGCCCCGAGCCAGCCGCCTCAAAGTCAAGCTGAATTAGAGCGAGAGCGACAAGAGCGCGCGACCAAGAATGCTGAAATTAAGGCACGAGAGCGCGCAACCCGTGAAAAAAGGCGTTTGGAGCTTAAGGCTGAATTTGAAGCAGCACAGCCCGCGACAGAACACGCTTATTTAAAGGAGAAGCAGGTTCGCAACGACGGAACTTTAAGGATTGATAAGGACGGCGCATTATTAATTCCCCTGTATGGCGCAAATGGCCGCTTTAAAACTTATCAGCGCATTTTTGCCGAGACACCTCCGGACGGACAGCGTAAGAGGTTAGCGAAAGGCGAGGGGCTTAAAACAGGCTCATTTCACGTTATAGGAGGCAGCAAACTTCAACACGGCGAAAATGTTATCTTGGCCGAGGGTTACGCGACAGCCGCAACTATCCAAGAGCTCATAGGCGATAGATACCGCGTTGTCATGGGAATTGATGCGGGAAATTTGCTATCAGCCACAGACGAAATTAATACCAAATTTTTACCTACAATCTTTGTCGCAGCAGATGATGACAGGGGTAAGCATGAAGACACGGGCGAAAATCCAGGGGTTAAGGCAGCTGAAAAATGTTGCTATCGTGGAGCGTTAGGCTATTTTATACCTCCATTTAGTGCTTTTGACCGCGCCGCAGGGCTTAGTGATTGGAATGATTATTTTTGCAAGTACGGGGCGGATGCAACGCGCGAAGCACTTCTTAAAGCGATTAAAGAAAATCTTATAACCCCTTATACTCGAGATTTTGCACAAGAAGCAATAGACCGCGCAAAAGAAGCGGCGCAACATGAGCAGCCCGTTTTAGATGTTGATTTTATCGATACACAGGCAGACAGTATCGAGGTAAATATTGATGAACAGAGCACGGAGCAAAATCCGGACTTTTCAGATGAAGAATCAGCGCGGCTTGCAAGCGAGGCCGAGCAATACTCACAGCCAGATGATAATAATTTTTACGGCGATTTTAATAATCCAACGCCGGAGGCTGTAATTACTAAAGCTGATAGGCAGGACACGGGGCAAATTTTAAATAATCCACAACAGGGGGGAATAATACGCGTCAAGCTCATTAATGCTAATGAGCTTTTAAAGAAAGAATTTCCCCCAGTCAAATGGGCTGTAGAGGGAATTTTACCTATGGGGCTTAGCTTGTTAGCAGGCAGCCCGAAAATCGGCAAGAGCTTTTTATCACTTCAATTAAGCTTAGCGGTTGCGTTAGGTGGTGTTGCGTTAGGCAAAATTCAAGTAAAGCGCGGCAGTGTCCTAAATCTCGCACTTGAAGACCCAGAGCGGCGATTAAAGGAAAGGATATTAAACTCCGGCCTTGATGCAAAGAGCGCAGATTTATCACGGCTCGATCTAGTCACTGAACTAGCAAAACAGAATGACGGCGGTATGGCCTTTATTAAATCATGGCTTGACAATCACAGCGACGCGCGGCTTGTGGTTATCGACACGCTACAAAAATTCAGACAGCCGAAGCAAAGTAAGGGCGATATATACGGGGCTGATTATACCTGTATGGAAGAGTTAAAGCAGCTTGCAGATGATTATTCCGTTCCATTTCTAATTATTCATCATTTCCGAAAGGCAAAGAAGAGTGAAGACTCCGGCGATTGGGTGGATAATTTTTTAGGTACGACAGGATTAGCAGGCGCAGCTGATACACTCTTAAGCTTAACGAGACAGCGCGGCCAAGATGCAGGAATTTTAAAGATAACAGGGCGCGACATTGAAGAGGCCGAGCTTGCATTAAAACGCGATGAGTTCGGGTGGATTTTAGAGGGCGAGGCGGCGGAGTTCAAACTGTCAGATAATGAAAAGCGCATTGTGAACTTCTTAAAAGAGAATGGAGGCAAAACGCCGAAAGAAATTGCCGAGGCGTTAGGGCTTGAAAGTGATGAAGAAAAAACGGGCTTGCGGGTTAAATTAGGCAGAATGGTGAGCAAAAATAAAATTTCAAAGACAGGCATGTCATATTTTGCGTAAAATTTTGCAATAACTGTTACAGTTGTTACAGTTGTTACACCCGTTGATTTTACTGGCTTTGAGATGTTACACCTTTTGTTACACCTGTTACACCCGTTGATATTGCTATGTTCTGAAAATGAAATTTATAAACGCTTGCAAATGCTGAACTGTAACAACTGTAACAAGGTGTAACAAAAACTGTAACAGTGTAAATATAGATAAATAGCGAGGTGTAACAACTGTAACAAAAATTTTAATTATAAGGGGTGTATCATGACAGTCAAAGAGTTTTTAGAAAATTGCGACGTGTTAGGATTAAAATTAAAGCTTAAAGCCGGAGCTATTACCATTACAGGCGAGAGAGAGTTTATAGAAGATGCGCGTTTTGAACTCGAGCACTCCAAAGAGCTTACGGCGGGGATTATAGAGTTATTACGCAAGCAGACAGCGCAAGTGCAGGCGCAGGGACAGGCCGAGGTGCAAGCACTCAAGCCGGGGGGACAGTCACAGCCCGAGCCGCATGTTTATACTTATGAAGAAGTTACGGCTAATTATCATAAGGCCTATATGGAGAGTAAGCGCAGGCTTGCGCTTGATGTTAATACACCTCCATTCTCTCCATTCTTTGTTGACGGTGTGACTGATAAACTACCAGGCTATAAATGGACGGCTGAACTTGCGAAATTGCGAGAGCGCCAAGCTATACAAGCTAAAGAGATTTAACAGGCGCGGCGGGGTGAATGCGCAAGCATGACTGATTTAAATTGATAGGACGGAGGCGGGGCTGAATGCATACGAGGCAGGGGGGTATTGTTTTGATACCCCCCTTTTATTTTGCTCTACAGCGTCAAGCTCATGAGCCGATAATTGACAGCATGACATGGCGGCACGATTTAAGGCTCAAATTCAAGAGATGGAGCGAGAGGTAGGGTGTTTAATCCTTTTTTAATTTAGACAGGGCTTTATGGCCGTTTAAACAGGCCGGAATAAAAAAAGGTACTGGGACGCGCAAAATCAGCCACGGTCGGGCGTTGACCCCGCGATTTATTTAGATACAGACTGTTTTAATATGCAATAGAAAATCTTACGGGGCGCGAGTGCTAATTTTAGCAGTCAAGCTCCGGCCAT
>JAFUXM010000283.1 GCA_017470785.1 Synergistaceae bacterium | reverse complement strand
TGCGCCCTCGGCAGTCTGCAATAAGCTTATGCCGTCCTGAGTGTTCATTGAGCCGCGCTCCATGCCGCGAATTTGCGACCGCATATGTTCGCTGATGCTCAGGCCGGCAGCATCATCCGCCGCCTTGTTAATCCTCAGTCCCGACGCCAGCTTAGTTATAGTATTATTATAATTATTAGTGCTTTGCTTCAGCCAGCCGTAAGTTTTTAAGGCCGACAAATTATGATTAATAATCATTTCAAATCATACTCCTCCTTGAGATTTGAAACTAAAATTAAATATCTAAAAATTTTTAAATATATTTTTATATTTTTCGGCTGTATAATTTTATGTATTTATTTTTTGCCCTTAGGCGCGATGTCCAGATGCAGCTTCACGCCGCCGCTGCCAGGCCGCAGCCTTGCTTTGTCTATATCAACGTCAACAGCCGCGCCGATAACTCTTCTTGAAGTGTCAAGCGTCGCTTTATCAGCGCCTTCAACTATTTTCTTAGCACCTCGATAAATATCGCCGATAAGTCCCTTGCCGCCGTCAAATTTCTCAGCCTTACGCTTTTTATTAAACTCCAATTTTAAATCATTCAAGCTCTTGCTTGTGTCCTCGGGCATGAAATCATCTTCATCAGCCTTGAGCGCTTTGACCTTAAAACTATTTAAATTTATTTTATTTACTTTCTTAACTTTCTTATTATTAGCTTTTGCCTTTTTATTTAAATTTAAATTATTTTTATTCTCAGCCTTAACAGCATTAACATTAACCGGCTCTTTATTCACACTCTGAATTTTATTTGTGCTGACTTGCTCAATATTTAAATCTAAATCTTCGCTAAAATTATCTAACTCATCACTCACACTCTCTACCTCTTCGCTTATTGCTAAAACTTCCGGCTCGTCCCGCTCATTTAAATTATTTAAAATTTTACTCAATAAATATGCTCCAGCACCGGCCAGCATCCATACAGTCAGCACGGCAGCAATTAACACGCTAAGAAATCCGCTGCGCAATTCCAATCCTCCAGCCCTCTAAATAAGACTTTAAAGCTATAATAAATTATATAATAATTTTAAATTTATTTTAATTCGACAGGAGTTGTTGTAAACATGATATTAACAGTTGCAGGCGTAGGCCCGGGCGATCCTGATTTAGTGACAAGAGCAGCGATTAAAGCAGCTGAACAGGCCGATTTGATTTTAGAGCCGGTCTCTCGTGACGGCAAAGCAAGCGTCGCCGGTGAAGCGTTAAAGGCAAATTTAAATAATCAAAAAAATTTCACGCCGTTTTTATTCCCGATGATTAAAGATAATATTAAGCGCGACGCCGTAATCTTAGAGCAATTAAATAATCTAAAAGACTTATGGCTTAACGCGAATAATATATTATTGCCGGTGATAGGCGACTCGGCTTTATACGCGACCGGCGCATATCTCTATGACGTATGGCGCAATAATTTTAATATTAATATAGAGCTTGAATTAATCCCGGGCATATCGGCTCACTCGCTCGCAGCGTCATGCGCAAAGAAATTTTTGGCAATGGGCGATGATATATTATGCGTCATCCCTGGCACGGCGAATATCAAGCGCATAGAGCAGGCTTTAAAGTATGCAGAGGCCGCTGCTGTCTACAAGCCCAGCGCATTGAAATCTTCGCTTAAAGAAATGGTCATGCAGACGGGAATTTGGCGTGAGATAGTCCGAGTTGACCGCGCCGGCCTGCCTGATCAGAAAATTTATTACGGCGAAGACGCGCTTAAATCACCTGACGAGTATTTATCGCTCCTGCTGCTGCATCGCTAAATATTTTAAACGTGAATAATTTAATAAATTTTCAAGGCTTGCTGCGCGGCGAGCTCTGGCTCACGATAGATATTTTAATCGGCCTATTGCTCGGCGACTTAATTTTAAGATTTAAATTAGCTGATAAATTAATGCACAGGCTCATGCCCTTTCTCAAGCGGCACGGCTTAGGCTCTATAATGGGGCTTGCCTTGACTTTAAGCCTCGGCTCGTCAAAGGCCGGGGCTGCGCTTCTATCTTCAGCGCTTGAAGAGCATAAAATAAATGAAAATACTGCACTATGGGGCGTATTAATGCTGCCGTTCCCTGGCTATTTAAGGCGCTGGCCTGCGACCTGCATATTAGCCTTCAGCATGGCCGGTTATTCAGGTCTAATATTCGCATTATTTTTATTTGCCCGCAGCGCCGCGAGATTTATTATCGCGTTCTTAATTCTGCGCCGCGTAAATAAAGACACTCAAGACGCAGCAGCTGACTTAAACAGCACTGCTCAAGGCGATAAATCCCGCAGCTCAAGCTTTAAATTAAATTATTGGCGCAAATTATTAAAGACTTTGCCGCTGGCATGGCTGTTCTTTGCTGTAGCTTATGCGTTAGTGCCGGCCTTAAATAAAGCCTTTCAGGATTTATTTATGAATTTAAAATTCTTTAACTTCATGCCCATAGCCGGTTGGACTGTCGCAGCAAGTTCTATAGCTCACGTGTCGGCTGCACTGTCAATGGCTGGCGGCAGCTTAACAGCAGGTGACTTGACAGCAGCTCAGGCCGTGTTCGCATTGATCTTAGGCAGCGGCTTGGGCATCGCGACGCGCGTATTACGGCAAAACGCCGGATATTATTTCGGATTATTTAACGCAAAGCTCGCGCGTAAAATGCTATTTTGGAATTTAATGACGGTTTTGCCTTTAGTATTTTTATGCGTGATAATAGCTGCATTGCCTTTAATATTTTAATTAATTAAATAAAACGCCCCGTGCAAGTCACACAGGGCGCTTTTTATTTTTAATATTTTAAATTAAATTTATTAATGCAAAAAGTCCAATAAACTCGGCTGAATTAACTGCGATATTACGCTTAAATTTGCTTGATACATGTAGCTTGCCATCATCATTTGAGTTGCTACGTCCGCCGGATCGACTTTAACAAGCTTATCATAACTATCTGTCATGACTACGTTGTCTTTCGTTAAGCGCTCAGTGTTAGTATTATAACGATTTTGCAGCGCTCCGTTAGAGGACATCACGCTTAATAAATTATCGATAAAATTATCAATTCTGGGCAGCATGACATCGCCTAACGTATCTCGATTGCCGGCCTTAACTGCTGCGACTAAGTCATCTATCATGGCGAAGCCGTTTTGCTTAGTCGTGTTAGCGCCGCTGCGTATAGTCGCGTTCTGGCCGTGAATGCCCGGGGCTTTGCGAGTGCTTGCGTCATTATCTAAGCCATAGCCGCCTCGATAATAAGTTTTAGCCTGCGCCGTGCCTAAGAAGTCGCCTGTCAAATCATTTCCGGTCGTATCAGCGAAACTAACACTAAACGAGTAGCCGCGCGGCGACCAAATCACTAAATGATTATCGTCGTTAATTTCAGCCTTTAAATCATAGTCCTGCATACGGGCGTTTATCGTCTCGGCCAAGTCGTAAGCGTCTATAACGCCGTTCGTGTTAGCGTCAAGCATCGCGGTCATGTCGATTTTATGCGTGTAGCCAGCTACGTTAAGCGTTAAGATTTGCCCGGGCGTTGCACCCTCTTCTATTGTCCAGTTGTCCACGCTTAAATTTTCAGTACCCTGAACGCCGGTGCTTAGGCCTAAAATCTTTTGAGCTATGTCGCCTTTCATGTCAACAACGCCCACCGCGCTGCCGTCAACTGACGATATAGCAATAATGGGATAGTCGCCGCTGTTGCGGCCGCCTAATTGGCCGCTGCCGTCCATCTGCCCCATGTGCGTATCATAGTAATTCACATAGAGCCAGTCGCCGGCCTGTGAGCGCAGCCTGTCCATGACACTTTTAACAGTGTCGTTCTCGCCTACGTCTATCTCGACTTCATGCGCTAAATTAGCAAATTTAATCGTGCCGGTTACGCCTATAGTGTCGCTGTCTTTTTTAGGCGTGTCAGTCTTGGCTAAATTTGCCGTCACGCCGCCGTGAATGCCCATCTGAGCAGCGATGCCGCCGGAATAATCATTCCATTCAGGGTCAGAGAACGGCAAGTCAACTACCGTAAACGACTCGCCTGACAAAAAGTAAATCGATGCGTAGTCTGGAAGTGCAGCACCAGCTGCATTCACAGGCCGGCTCAAGCCCATTATATTCTCGCCCTCTTGAGCATTAACTTGATCTACTATCTGCTGCATGACTTTAACTCTGTCAACAAAGCCGGTCTCAGGATTTATAACATCTGGCCGCTTTATGTCAACGTCATAGCTCATGCCGCAATTCATCTGCACGCGCATCTTCACTCCAATCTTGTCATCAACGCACGGCGCACTCGGGAAGTTAATGCACTTAGTGCCCATGCCGGGCTCAGCGCGTAAGCCGGTTGACAGGCCCAATTTATCAGCATAGTGCTGCTCGTTCATGTCCAAAAATATAACCTGCTCGCCGTTCAAACCCTCTATAACAAGGCGCTGCGTCGCTGCTTCACTATTATAGCTTGTGCCTATGCCATTCTCGGCTGCGTCCTGATTAGTGCCGCCGGGATTAAATACGTCAACAGTCACATTAAGCCAGCCAGCGCCTGCGTTCTTCAGCCTGTCGGCTATTTCAGCCATCGAGTAACTTTCACCTGAATTTAAAGTTATGTCGGCAGTGTGGCCGCCGCTGATAATCCGCCAGTGCAAATCGCCGTCACTAAGCGTTAATTTCTCGTCAAGGCCGAACTCGACGCTCTTCATGCCGGTCTCCATGCCCAAAACGTCAAACACGTCCATATGACTGTGATCTACTGCACGCTTCTCTTGAACTGATGCTAAACGACCGACTTGAATGCCGCTGCTCGGGTTCGTGACCTCAAAATTAAAATCAAATAACTTCTTCGCCGCGCCCTCAGCCTCAAGTGTGAGTTTTGGATAGTGCAGCGACTCCTGATTTTCATTGACTGTCAAAGAATTATCGAGTGCGCCGGTCCGCTGCGCAACTATCACAAGCTGGTCATTGTCAGCCGAAGCCCGCGAATACACGCCCTCTATCGAGTTCAATTTGTCAGCAATGGCGTCAATATCATCATCTGCATTAATGTAAATTCTAATCGGGCTTGCGTCGCCGACTTGAACAGCCAGCGAACTTTTAGAGCTTTCTATATTAGCATCTCCGAATAACTGCGCTGCGCCGCTGCCATTAACACTTATAGCACCAAGTGTTGATTTTAACACTAATCTACCGTTCACAGTCGATGCAAACGGGTCATCACCGGCACTCACCGGCATTGCAGCATTTATATTCTCTATCAAGTCTGAAATAGAGCTGCAGTCTGCGAATTTAAAATCTTTATTGCTTAAGACATTTCCGGCTGAGTCAGTCAGAGTGATGTTAATTCCCTTGCCCATTCTGTCGTCGCGCCAGCTCGTGACGTTCACATTTCCCATCAATGCGTTATACTCCGGCTTCTCGCTCTGATTCGCAGTGCCTAATAAATCAGTAAGCGCCGAACCGCTGGCTCTTATCTCATCGCCGTTACTCGAAGTTACCACTAATTTATTATTCTGTACACTAAAATCTAAATTTGCAAATTGATTTTCGAGAGCAGTTATCAAGCTGCTGGTATCACTCAGAGTTGATGTAAAAGTAATAGTGTCTGTCACGCCGCCGGACATCAGCGTTAAGCTCTTGCCGGTCAAATTACTTAAATTTATATCAGAATTGCCGCCTAAGACATTCTCGCCCCAGTCAGGCAGCTCAGCATCTCCGTTAGAATCTTTACCGAACTGCAAGCCCGATAAAGTCTGCGGTACGGGCATATAGTCAGTGTCAGTCCAGCCCGTTATCCCGATTTTCTCGCCCGAAAGACTTTTTAATATTAACTGCTGCTCGTTAGTGTTATAATTTTTATCGACATACGCGCTGACCAGCATATCCGCGCCCTGCTCCTCAAGCGCTCTGTTCACTAATAAAGCTATGTCATCGAGGCTGATGCCAGTCACTTCGCCCGGGTCTCTAAATCTGTTATAATCAGTTGATTTGGTCTTATCAGTCGCGACCTCGTCTATCCAGTGTTCAGGAATGTAAACGGGTAAAGTTCTGTTGCCTACTGTAATCTGTACTTTTTCCTCACGGCCGGTCCACTTCCAATCCATGTCGACTTTATGGCTGCAAATAAAGTAAGAACTCTCGTTAGTCGGCACAATTTCGCTGCCTGCGAACGATACGTCGCCCAATAATCCGTCAGCAAGCGCGTACTGAATGCGTTCGTCAGCGCCGTTATACTTCACGCTGCCGTCCGACTGCACAGTGAACGGCGGCGTCGACGTGTCAGTACCGCCGAATATGTACTGGCCTGCTACTTTAGTGTTCAAAGCGTCTATAATTGCCTGTTTCTCGGCCTTTATCTGGTCAGTGATGTCCTCAAGCTCGCTCGT
Source organism: Synergistaceae bacterium (assembly GCA_017470785.1). Lineage (GTDB taxonomy): Bacteria > Synergistota > Synergistia > Synergistales > Aminobacteriaceae > JAFUXM01. Next base: position 10,878 of record JAFUXM010000283.1, on the reverse strand, counting down.
TGTCAACGCTGCGTCGCCGGCCTGTATCGTCAGCTCTCTTATCTTCTCGGCTGCGCTTAGCGCCGTATTTAACGCGCCGTGCGAGTACTTAAGCATAGTCACGGCATTTTCACTATTTTCTTGGTACTTTTCATTAGCGTCAAGTGCGCTCTTTATCTCAAGTGACCGTGATATAGCCGACGGATTGTCCGAAAGTTTAGAATATTTATTCCAAGTTGACATCTGACGCTGCAAGTCCTGCAAATTTCCAAGGTTGCCCTGCAGCGAGCCTAAAAGCGTTTTATACATCCCTGCTGTCGTAACTCGGCTGTACATACTTTATTAATCCTCCTGATTTATCGCTTATCCTAAATTTTAAAATTATTTTAATTAATTATCGGCTAAATTAAATTTAATTTAAAGCACAAAAATGACGCAGCGCAATTTAAATTAATCGCACTGCGTCATTTAAAATTTTATTTAATTAAATTAATTATCTGCCGACAAGGCCGAAGCCGTTAATAATAGTGTTAAGCATTTCATCCATGGCCGTGACATAGCGTGACATTGCGCCGAATGCTCGATTTAACACTATAATATCCATCAGCTCTTCATCAAGATTTACGCCGGAGACTGCCTGACGCTGTGAGTCTATCTGGTCTGCTACGTTAGAGTAAGTTTTGAACATCAAAGCTGCGTTGCCGCCGCCCGAGCCGAACTCGCTCAACATCGCATCATACACGCCGCCGATAGTCATTGTGCCGCTCATCATGACTTTATCATACGTCAAGCCTGCCATACGGCCTGCATTCGTGCCGTCGCCTGAACCGCCGGTAACGCCGCTGACTGCCTTGCCGTCCTCGCCCTTCTTGCCCATCGCTGCGCCGATTAACGCGTTATTAGCTATCACGTCATTATTCACGCTTAAATTCTTAGATGCACCGGCTTTAAAGCTTAAACTATTAAAAAATGCCGTGCCTGTCGTAGTTATGTCATCGCCTATGCCGTAACCTGAGTAATTATAAGCATTTAAATTAGTCACAAGGCCGTAAATCGCCTCGTCTATCTGCGATTTTAAATTCGGGATAATCTCATCGCGGGCCTCTTCAAGCGCTTTAATCGAGCCGTTTTTGACGTGATGTCTTACGGTGATTATGGCAGTTGAGCCGCTCATCGGGTCTTCGGCGCTGCCCTTTAAGTTCAGCCACATACCCTCGCTGACTTCAGTTAAGGCTTGAGCCGTATAATCCCTGTCGTTGCCGGTTGCCGGCACGCGCCGAGCTTGATTAAACATGTTGTCAGATGAGAGATAGCGCACGTTGTCGAACTTAAACGATGCGTCCTGAGCTTTGCTTGCAAATGCTGTGATTTCGCGGTAAGCGCCGCTGTTCGGGCTGACTTCCTGATTGGTCACAAGGCCTAAACGCCTTAATAGCTGCATATCGCCGCTTGTGTCACCCATTAAAGTTATTCGCTGCGCTTCACCGGGGACATTCGCCGCAATCGACAAATACCATGACTGGTCGCTGTCCTGCTTCAGTGATGCGTGAACCCACTGCTCAGGCTCTGTTAATCCAAACTCAGCTTGATACTTTTCGTTAATTTTATTGCGTATTATCTCCAGCGTGTCGCTCTCTTCAACGTTGATTTCTATCACCGGATTAGTGTTGACCATGCCTAAAGTTGCGGCCAAATTGCCCTCAACGTCCGAAATCGACATTAAATAGTTATTTCGCGATTCAATATAAAACTGCGTCTTAGTGCCGGTTGCCGGGCCGGATTTAACTACAAAGCCGCCGCTGTCAGATACGCTCAATTCGGCCTTTGCGGCCTGCTCTATAAAACTTGATAACTCTTCAATTGTTAATTTTGATGAGCTTGTTGAAACCGGATAAGTACTCGGAGTGTTGCCCACGCCTGCGACAAATATATCGCTCGTTAGTTCCCATCTTTGAGTTGAGTTATTCCATGAAGCTGTTATATCAAGCTGGTCACCGGCTGCACCGATGCGCATTGTATGACGCTCACCGGCTGTTCCGGGGCCTAAAATATCGCCGGCTTCAAAATCGCCGTGATCTTTATTTAAATTTACTGACGTTACGCGCGTACCCTGCGTGCCGACCTGCAGCCTGAATGAACCCGTGAGACCTAATGCCTCGTCAGTGTCAGCAGGCCGAACTCTCATCGGTACGTTAGTGTTAATATTTTGCTTAACTGACAATGCGCCTAACATGCCGCTATAGTCATTTACAGTAATAGCTGTGTTATCATTTGAACTTATCGTAAGCGATGTATTAACGCCGTTATCATCAGGGTTAAGCTCGAGTTTCAAATTTGCAAAATCACTGTCGGCTTTTATTGCTTTATCTATAAAATCATTTAAATTATCTATAGTAAGGTTATTACCCGCTCCTAAAGCTATTACGTCTTTGTCCTCACCGTTCAGTGTGACAGTAACGCCTGCGCCTGAGGCCGGATAAAATTGATTGCCGTCAGTGTCCTTCTCAGCTCTTAACACCCAGCCGTTGGCAGCATCATGGTCTATCTTTACAGTTAAGACAACCGGCGTGTTATTATCTTTAAATGCTCTAATCGATATTTTTCTGGGAATTTTAGTGTCAGAATTGCTATCTAATAAAATGCCGCCGTCGAATTGCGCGGTTGTGACGCTCACAGTGTCCATGCAGTAGGCGTCGCCGCCGCCAGCATCCCATTCCTTGCCATTAGCTAATCTATCAACTACCAACTGATGCACGCCCTCAGGGCCAGTCGCTAACACGTCCGCCACCGTGCAGTCGCTGACTATGTCAAACTCGTTCTCAGCAACCTGCACGTCGTAATAGACCTGATTATCCCACTGGAATGCGTGAGCCTTCAATTCTCTGACATGGTCGCCCTGAATTAAGGCTCTGCCGTTTAGTGTTAAGAAAAATTCGCCCTTGACATCACCGTAAGTCAAAGGCTCCTGATAGGTCATGTCAATCATACTCGAGAGTTTATCGATTAACAAATCCCGCTGGTCTAAATAATCATTTGCGTTCTGATTAGTTGCTTCAGCTCTGTAAATGACTTTATTTAACGCTGCGATTTCATGTAAAATTTCATTTGCCTCGTCAACAGCGCTCTTAACATCGGCATTTACGGCCTTCGCGTAATTATCAAAGCCTGTCGTAACTACGTCAAGCGCGTTACCCAGCGACTGCGCCGACTCGACCAAGCTGCGCCTTGCAGCCGAACTCTCCGGCGTTTGCTGCACGCTCTGCACAGCCGAGTAAAACGTATCTAACGCCGCTCTCACGCCCTCGCTATCAGGCTCGCCGATATAATTCTGCAGCGCGTCGTATAAATCATTAATCTTGCTCCAATAGCCTAAATCAGCCTGATTTGACCTGAATTGCAAGTCTAAAAAGTCGTCACGTATGCGTTTTATCTCGTTTACAGTTACGCCCTGGCCTAACTGGCCGGTATTTGGGATGTCCTGCGGCGTCACGGTCGCATAGTTCACACGTTGGCGTGAATATCCCTCGGTGTTCATGTTCGACACGTTGTGACCAACCGTGTCCATGCCCAGCCTGAACGCGTTTAACGCCCTTTTTCCCATCTCTATACCGGCAAATGTACTCATCTTATATACTCCTTTTTATTAACCCATAAAGTTCAAATCAGCCTGCGAACTCTCGCCTGCTAAGCGCCGCCATTCTGATATTAACATTGCGCTATACTTTTCATTATGTTCTATAAGGCCGCTCAAAATCAACATTTCCGACTTTAAAATAAAAACCGACTGCGTAAGTCTATCCGCAGCCGTGTTAAATTCTGCCCTATCGCTGGCCGTCATTGCGTTGCTCAATGCGCTTGCCCGCGGCTCGCAGTTAAATCTTGCAGCTAATTTCTTTGCTAAATCATCGCGCTGACCTTCCAACAGCTGCGCCTCAAAAAATATCTCGCGGGTCTCGTCCATTAAGTCATTTAAATTATTCACGAACTCGCTGCCGCGCTGATTATTATTCTTCAATGCCTCGCGCTGCTCACGGACTATGTCAGCCAAATCGTCCATGCAGTCGGCCTCATCAAGCATTAAATTTATAAATTCTTTAACTTCAGGCATTTATTAAATATTATCAAGCATACCTGCGACCATCAACGCATGTGCGACTTTGTCAAGAGGCGGATTATACGTCCCGCTGTCTATCTGGTCTTTAAATTTTTTCACTACGTCCTCGCGCACATCAGGCACGTTCTTAAGCTCAGCGTTTATCTTAGCTAAGCCCACGGCAAAGGAGCTGAAACTGGCTTCGTCAGAACTCTCTGAAGCAGCAGAATTATATCCAAAGCCGTTATACACGCCTCCTGACGTCCTCTTCTTGTTTAAAGCACTCACGTTATACTGGCCTGATATTTTATTAAGTCCGGTCATCTAAAGCACGCTCCTTCCCGTCTGAATTTCAACTTCTTTATTTTCCATATCGGACGTTTGCAAAGCGTGCTTTAATTTTTAAATTTAATTAAAATACACGTGCTTAATTCGCGGCGAGCTGCACAGGCATAATATCTCGTGAATTACAGTATGAGCATTGCGAGCCGCATCGACTATTAACTCACCGTCATATATCACGGCCTCATCGCCGACTTCTACATTTATATTATTATTAACTAAATCCGTAATATCAGCCATGCACATATCCATGCAAATTCTGCCTAAAATTTTGCACTTTATATTATTAATTTTCACGCAATAATTATTGCTTAAAATTCTTGGCAGGCCGTCAGCGTAGCCGGTCTGCAGCACGGCAATTACGGAATCGCGCGTTAATTCATGAGTGCAGCCATAGCCGATTTTAACGCCCTTCGGCAAACGTCTCACAGCTGCAATTCTGCTTTTTAACTTCATGGCCGGCCTTAAACCCAGCTCACTGTTAATATTTCCGGTCACGCAGGATTTATAACCATACAAAGCTATTCCCATCCTGACCATATTTAAATGCGTGTTACTGCGCAGCAGCAACGCGTCGCTGGCCGCAATATGACACGTCTCAAGCTCAAGACCACCGCTTATCAACAAATCTTTAACACTATTAAATTTATCGAGCTGCATTTGCGTATAATTTTCATCGCCCTCAGCATTTGCAAAATGGCTGAACATTCCCGTAACTTCAAGGCCCTTTAAATTCTTTAATTCTAAAATTTCATTAACAACTTTTAATTTATTATCTTCATCATCAGGAATGTAAAATCCTATGCGGCTCATACCCGTATCGATCTTAACGTGAACTTTTATAATTTTATTTAATTTTAGAGCTTCATGCGATAACTGCCGTGCTAAGTCTAAATTGCCGACGGCCTGAGTTATATTATTATTTGCTATTAATTCAGCTAAATCCGGCTCGGCCTCGCCTAAGCATAATACAGGCATTTTAATATTATTTTCGCGCATTTCGACGCCCTCGCTCACCCGCGCAACCGCCAGCATGTCAGCGCCGCACTGCTCAAGCCTTTTTGCAATCTCTATAATTCCATGGCCGTACGCGTTGGCCTTGCACACCGCCAGTGCCTTAACATCAGGTGCTAATAATTTTTTTAACACTTTAAAATTATGCTCCAATGCGCCTAAATCAACCTCAGCCCATGTCCCAGTCATAGTTCACACCCCTTTAAATTTTTTAATTTTAAAATTATATAATATTTACTTTAAATTCGGAAATGCCGAAAGAATTTTACTGCGGCTATCTACAAAAATTATAATCTCCATGCCGTTGCAGCGCTAATCCATTACGTCAAGCTCATAGGTAAAACAGAAAGTCTAAAGGGTAGGTCACAGTGAACCACTAAAATTAAATAAATTAATTAAATATTTTAATTCACAAGTCTAAAATTCTAATATAAAATAAATTCTAAAATTTTAAAGATACAGGAGGGAAAATTTTTGTTAAATACTTTCATTCAGCAAGTGATTAACGGCTTGTCGCTTGGTTCAGTGTATGCGCTTATCGCCGTTGGTTACTCGCTTGTGTACTCGATTTTACTATTTTCGAACTTTGCTCACGGCGGATTTTTAGTAATCGGCGGCTATGCGTGCTATTTTTTATTAACACGTTTGGGCTACGGCGTTGCAGTGTCAATGGCCGGCGCGTTAATCGCATCAGGCATTGCCGCAATCTTGACCGAGCGCTTAGCTTATAAGCCGATACGCGAGCGCACGCCTATTACTCTATATTTATTAATTGCCTCGATGGGTGTTAATATAATAATAGAGAATTTATTTGTCGTGACGATAGGCGGCCGCATACGGGCACTGCCTCAAGACACCTTCCCAACCGGCGTAATCGAGTTATTTAACGGTGTGACCGTCAGCATGTCGGACATAATCTCGCTCTTAGCTGCGATAATATTTTTAAGTTTGCTTGAATTATTTTTATCGAGGACGCGGTGGGGACTTGCGATACGGGCAGCTGCCTGCGACTTGAAGACTGCCGGCCTAATGGGTGTTAATACGACTTTGTTAATCGCATTAGTGTTCTTTATGGCAGGACTTTTAGCAGCGGTCGGCGGAATATTTTTGTCAGTGCGCTACAGCCTTTACCCGCAGTTAGGCGCTATCACGACTAAGGCATTCGTAGCAGCAGTAATAGGCGGCTTAGGGTCATTGCCCGGCGCAGTGCTCGGCAGCTTGATTTTAGGCTTAGCTGAGATGCTGACCGCCGGATTTATCAGCTCTCAGATGCGCGACTTAGTCGTGTACTCACTTTTAGTAATCATGTTGTTAATAAAGCCCGCAGGCTTCTTTGGCCGCCGTGTGCTTGATAAAATTTAAAAATGCTTGCAAAGTACAAAATCAGCCTGCTTAGACAGGGCATGAAATAAATTTTATTAATATAAGAGAGTGATAATTTATTATGCTTAAATTCATAAGCAAGATTAATATTTTTATAGTTATTTTAGGATTTTTAATGGCCTATTGGCCGATGGGCGGCTATCAGGAAGGCATAGTGATTTTACTGTGCATAAATGCGATAGCTGCGATGGGAGTTTCGATTTTAACAGGCTTCACAGGTATTTTCACGCTCGGCCACGCGGCCTACATGGCTTTAGGCGCATACACGACAGCAATCCTAACAGTAAGATATGATGTTCACTGGTTTCCGGCCTTAATCGCAGGCGGCATAATAGCACTGATAATAGCATGGCTCATAGGCATTCCTACTTTAAAGTTGACAGGCGACTATTACGCGATAGCATCAATAGGCCTCGGTGAGGCAATCAGACTAATACTCGAGAACTGGCAGTCATTCACACGAGGTTCACGCGGCTTCCCAGGCATCGACCCTTATACAACAAGAATTATTGCAGTAGCTGCATTTATAATCTTAGCTATATTCATGTTAAATTTACTAAACGGCAGACTTGGCCGCGAACTCAAAGCAACACGCGATGATAATATCGCAGCATCATTCATGGGCTTTAATACGACTATGTCAAAAATGAAGGCTCTGTTAATCTCTGCATTTTATTGCGGCATCTCCGGCGCGTTATTAGGCGGTTACATGTGCTTTATACAGCCCTCGATGTTTGACATGATGAAGTCAACGGAGCTTACAGCCGTAGTAGTATTCGGCGGCTTAGGCTCAATGACCGGCACTATCTTAGGCTCGGCTGCTATCACGCTCATCATGGAATATTTTCGTGACATTTCGCAGTACAGAATGTTAATTTATGGGCTGTTATTAGTGTTAATAATGGTCTTCAGACCCGAGGGCTTATTAGGCAGCCGCGAAATCTGGGAGATTTTAAATTTTAAAAATTTATATAAAAATAGCAGGAATTAAGCCATGAGTGAAAATTATATTTTAAAGTTAAATAATATTAACCTAAGTTTCGGCGGCGTGCAGGCCGTGCGCGAGATAAATATTAATATAATTAATAAACAAATAACTGGTATTATCGGGCCTAACGGCGCGGGCAAAACGACATTATTTAATATAATTTCAGGCATCTACAAGCCCGACACCGGCAGTATTATCTATAATGATAAGGACATAACGCAGCTGCCGCCTCATAAAATCACGCGTTTAGGCATAGCAAGGACTTTCCAGAATTTAAGATTATTAGCCCGCAGCTCAGTGCTTGAAAATATCATGACTGCCGCGCAGAATAAATTTTATAATTATAATTTTATCGAGAACATGCTGCATATCGCGAGATGGCGCAAGGCCGAACGTGAATTAAAAGACTTAAGCATGAGCTATTTGGAGCGTTTAGGCTTAGCTGACAGATATAGTCAAGATGCCGGAACTCTGCCCTACGGCCTGCAGCGCAGACTTGAAATCGCCAGAGCATTAGCCTTAAAGCCCGAATTATTATTGCTTGACGAGCCGGCCGCCGGTATGAACACAGAAGAAGTAATCGAGCTAAATTCTTTAATCACAAGCATTCATAAAGATTTTAATTTAAGCATAATCATAATCGAGCATCACATGGACTTAATCATGAAGATTTGCCCGCAAATTCACTGTCTGAACTTCGGCACTGAGATAGCAAGCGGCTCACCTGATGAAATACGTGCAAATCAAGAAGTCTTAGCGGCTTACTTAGGCAATAAAAAATAAATTAAAATAACGCCCCGGCCTTTAATTTTAATAAGCCGGGGCAAATTTTTTAAATTATATTTTAAATAATCTCGATGCCTTGAGCTTTTAAATCACTTAAATTTTTAACATGCCCGTCGTGATTGACCCAAGCCAGCGCATTCTCTAATAATTTAACTTTAAAATTATTATTAAAGAACGCCAGCACGCTCTCACGTACACAAAACTCGCTTGCTATCCCGCAGATAATAACATTATCGCGCTCAGCATCAATCTCTTCGTGTAAAATTTTATTATTATAATTTTTAGCGTTAAAGGCCGAGTACTCGTCTATCTCATCTTCACATGCCTTAAAATAAATATTTTTATGTTCATCAGGTCTGTTCTCAGGATTTAATATTTTATTATAAAAATCTTTGTGAATTTCAGCGCCGTGCGTCCCAGCGACGCAGTGAACAGGCCACGTCCCGCCGTGATTATTTGCAGTAAAGCTATGATGCGTGATTTTATGCCCGTCAGCCGAGTAATACACTTTTAAATTATTATTATTAATATATTCTATTATGTTATTTACTGCATTTTCAGCATTCTCGCAGGCAAGCGAACCGTCTATGAAATCATACTGGCAGTCAACGACTATTAACACATCAGCCATAGTTATTTACACCTCTTTATATTATCTCGCAAAATATATAACTTTATCGTAGTCCTCGGGCAGATATTTATAGATTAATATATAAAACGCGCTGCTTAACCTGTTTAAGTATTTAATAATATCAGGCCGCTCGTTGTCAGGGTAAGCCTTGCACGCGCATATCTCGACCTCACGCGTTATCGTACGCAGCAGGTTTAACTCAGCTGCCCACCGCCCCATGTCAGCATGAGGCTGTATATGACCCAGTCCGTAATAATCTTTAGGATGATGCGACCTTTCATGTATCTCTTCTTCCGAGAAGCCCCAAAGCTCAAGCTCACCGCACGGCGTGCCTTTAACTTCGCTTATCCTCAGCTTCTCAAAGCTTTTATGAATAATATCCATGTCAGTGTATAATAATAAATTCTTGGCCTCGCCGGCCTGCGTCTGCAGCAGAATTATACGCGCATTCAGCTCATCAAGCTTGCCTCTAAACTCTATTCTTGGGGCAGTCTTGCTGACGAGTTCCGGCCCGTATAAATTAGTCATGCTGTCATCTTTCTTAATTTCATTCTCAGCCATTTTTATATCACCTTAATTAATATATATTTATAAAGTCGCTGCCATGACGGCCTTAATCGTGTGCATTCTGTTCTCGGCCTCGTCAAAGACGCGTGAGTAATGCGCTTCAAAGACTTCTTCAGTCACTTCAGCGCCCTTAACTGCCGGCAGACAGTGCATAAAAATACAATTATCATTACTATTTAACGCTATATTCATTAACTCAGCATTGACCTGCCACGGCCTTAATAATTCATAGCGTTCATGCTTTTTAGCCTCTTCGCCCATCGACACCCACACGTCAGTATATACAGCGTCAGCAGCTTTCACAGCCTCTTTAGGCTCATTAATCACTTTTATAAAATTCTTATTGCTATTTTCAGCTATGATAGCTTCACATTTCTTTATTAAATCCGCATCCGGCTCAAGTTCACGCGGCGCACTCACAGTATAATTTATATTCATCTTTGCGCACGCAAGCATCAAAGCATTGCTCATGTTATTTCGCCCATCGCCTAAATAAACTAAATTTAAGCCCTTTAGCTTTCCAAAGTTTTCTTGTAAAGTCAATAAATCAGCCAGAGCTTGAGTAGGATGGTCACTGTCAGTGAGGCCGTTCCAGACCGGCACGCCGGAATACTTTGCCAGCTCCTCAACTACGCTTTGCTTAAAGCCCCTAAATTCAATACCGTCGAACATGCGGCCTAACACCCGTGCAGTGTCTTTAACGTCCTCTTTATGGCCGAGCTGTATGTCATCTTTATTTAAATACTCAGGGAATGCGCCCTCGTCATTGCACGCCACTGTGAATGCGCAGCGCGTGCGCGTCGACGGCTTTTCGAATATAAGCGCAATATTCTTGCCCGCTAATAGCTTGCCTCGTATACCCGCCCGCTTCTTAGCCTTCAAGTCCGCTGCTAAGTCAACTAAATACTTTATCTCAAACGGCGTAAAATCCGCCAAGCTCAATAAGCTCCTGCCCTTTAAATTAACTGCCATGATCGACAATCACTCCCAGCTCTTCAAGCTCAATCTCAAAAAAATTTATAATATTATATCACGCAATAAAAATTAAATTTTAGTTCACTATTTGCAGGCACAATAAAAGCCCCGTCATGATTT
>JAFUXM010000282.1 GCA_017470785.1 Synergistaceae bacterium | reverse complement strand
TTTCTACCGCCGTATAGTCCTGAATTAAATCCGATAGAACATTTTTGGAATTGGCTCAAGAAAAAAATCACTGATTCAGTTCCATATTTTCAAAAATTTGATGATGTTATTTATTCAATTTTTAAAGTTCTTTAACTATACATACGAAATTTTACTGAAAGGAAGGTAGGTAAATATGGCAGCAGTAGCTACACTGAAGTCCAGTAAGGCGAGCCTCAAGCTCAACGCTGGTACTACTGAGTCTGGCAAATCTATCGTCAAGACTGATACTTTGCCGGCCATGGTGCAGAACGTCAGCCCCGCTGATATTATCGCGCTGAAGAACTCCGCCGCGCCGATACTTGCGTATCCTATCTGCAGCGTTGAGCACACCGTCGTGACTGTTATAACCGATGAGTAAGCTTAGGCTGCGCTTGCGGTTAGTATTCAAGCTATTTATTGACGTATTCAGAAAGCGAGGTGATAATAATGGCAACGACCACGACTGCGAAGATAGTAATGGGCTTCATCGACGAGGCCGAGAAAGCATTCAGCTTCACGCTTCAGAACGCTAAATCCGACGCCACTGGCGCCCAGGTCAAGGCCTTCATGGACGTCATGATCAGCAAGTCCGCAGATTTCCAGCGTGCACCGTACCAGAAGACCGGTGCTAAGATCGTCACTACGACCAGCACTGACTTAGACGTAAGCGACTAAATTTAGACATAACATATCTCCTGATTAATAATCACACTGCTAAAAAGGGGAAGCTGGCAAACGGCTTCCCCTCAACTTTCAAATTTTTTTGCTAAATTATTTTAATTAATATTCAATAATAAATAATAAACTATTTGCCGATGCTGAAGTACTTTTCAGGTATCTCAACTTCGGTCATGCCTAAAGTGCCTTTGCCGAACACGTACGTATCCTGCCGGACTAATACGAATTTCTTGTTGCGAACGCCTGTGCCTGCATCAGTGTAATAAGCGGCGTTCCACTTCGACCCCGGCGTATACTCGTTGTAGCAAGCTATCAAATCTTTAAGATTATCAAGCTTCGCCGTACCCTCAACTATGCGCTTGCCGAACTCGGCCAGAGCAGCGCTATTAGTATAACCATACGAGAACGCCCACGTACCCATGCGGTCCTTGCCGCCTGCTGCGATAACTGCGTCTTCAACTTTCTTCAATATCGCCGGCCAGTTGCCGCTCTCATTCGATAAATCAATGCCGAGTGCGCCCGGGTAACCCATCAACGGTGACGGCAGGTCAGCCTCTACAAAGTATCCGCCAAGCTCAGCAATGCGGCGTAATAACGGCTCGGTGTGAGCGTCATTCGTGCAGAAGAACGCTGAATCCTTGCCGTACTTCTCCAGCCACGCAGGCATACTCTCAAGTATGTACTGCTGAGCTCCTGCTACGCCGACATCACCGGTCGGGTCAGGCGCGGTCTCAAATACGAACTTAATCCCTAAGTCCTTGCACGCCTCTTCCATAATTGCACGGCGGCGGCCTAACGTCTCATAGCTCATGTGTCTCGGGAATGAGATATGCACGAACGTCTTTGCGCCCATTTTCTGCGCTCCTAACGGTATAGTGTAGCCGCGGCTGATATTGTCAGTGTTGATTGCCATGTCAGCAGCTGAAGTAATTACGCCCGGATCCTCGTGAGCTTCACCGGCGAATAATAAAATGTCCGGTCTCTTCTCACGCACGCGCCTAAAGCCCTCGGTCGTGCCCGGGATAGCCTGATTGACAACTATTACCTTCATGAGCGGGTCATCAGCTAAGCCGGCTATCTGAGTAATAGTCGTCTCCATCTCGGACATGAACTGGTCAGGGTAAGTGATATGCGTAATCATGCCGCCCTTGCTCGTATCGCCGTACTTCGCAATCATCAGCTCGGCGCCGCGCAAATCGTCCTCACTCTGCGAGACCGTACCCGTGACTATTCCAATATGAAACTTAGCAGCGCCTTTCTTGACCTCAGCAACTGCCTCTTTCACGCCTTCTTTCACGCCTTCTTTCACAGCCTCAGTGACGGCCTCTTTCGCCGCGTCCTTCAAGCTGCTAACGTCCGGCAGGTCAGCTGCAAAGACAGCACCGGCTGCTAACGCACACGCAAGTATTGCAAGAAGCAATGACTTAACTCTCATAACTCACAACCTCCATTAAATTAAATTAATTTTATTATTTAATGCCATAGTATTTTTCAGGCACTTCTTCAGCTGTCAAGCCTAAATAGCCCTTGCCGAAAATATAAGTGTCCTGATATACCATAACCATTTTCCTGTTACGAATGCCCGTGCCTGCGTCAGTGTAATAGCTGGCGTTCCAGCCTGCGCCCGGGGTGAACTCGTTGTAGCAATCTATTAAATCCTTCATGCTGTCGACTTTGGCCTTGCCCTCGACAATGCGTTTGCCGAACTCGGCCAGTGCGGCGCTGTTAGTATAACCGTATGAATACGCCCAAGTGCCGAGCCTGTCCTTGCCGCCTGCTGCTACTATTACATCTTCGACTTTCTTTAATATAGCCGGCCAGTCGCCCTTTTCTTTGGATAAGTCAATGCCCAGTGCGCCCGGGTAGCCCATGACCGGTGACGGCAGCGACGCCTCAACAAATATTCCGCCGTACTTCACTATCTGTCTTAACATCGGCTCAACGTGTGCATCGTTAGTTGCAAAAAATGACGCATCTTTGCCGTATTTCTCAATCCAAGTCGGCATACTCTCGAGTATATACTGCTGCGCTCCGGCAACTCCAACATCGCCAATCGGGTCTGGCGCAGTTTCAAATACAAATTTAATGCCTAAATCTTTGCACGCCTCTTCCATGATGACGCGCCTGCGGCCTAAAACTTCCATGCTCATGTGCCTTGGGAACGATACGTGAACGAAAGTCTTCGAGCCTAATTTCTTTGCGCCCAGCGGGATTAAGTAGCCGCGGCTGATGTTATCGACCATGATGGCTAAATCAGACGCGTCAGTTATGATAGCCGGGTCTTCGTGAGGCTGGCCTGCGAATAATAAAATATCAGGCCGTTTCTCACGGACTTTTCTGAAGCCCTCGGTTGTGCCGGGTATCGCCTGATTGACTACAATTACTTTCATTAATGGGTCGTCTGCAAGACCTGCGATTTGCGATATAGTCGTCTCGGCCTCGGACGTGAAATTATCGGGATAAGTGAGATGTGTTACCATGCCGCCCTTGCTTGTGTCGCCGTAACGGGCAATCATCAGCTCCGCGCCGCGCAAATCATCTTCACTCTGCGAGACCGTGCCGGTCACTATTCCGATGTGAAACTTTGCATCTTCTGCAAATGCTGCGCTGACGCTAATTAATAACAGCGCAAATAACGCTAAACTCTTGAACTTCATACTCACAACACAACGCCTCCTGACTTGCTGCAAAAATTTTTAGCTATTATAGCATGTAAAAATTTTTGAATTAAACTGTATTTTCACGTATTAAATTTTTCTGAACTAAAAATTATAATTAAAAAAATTTTTGGGGTGAGTGAGATAGATTACATCAAGATACGCGGGGCGCGCGAGCATAATTTAAAGAACGTGAACGTTGACATACCGCGCGGCAAATTGATAGTGGTAACCGGGCCGTCGGGCTCGGGCAAAAGTTCGCTTGCATTCGACACTTTATACGCAGAAGGTCAGCGGCGCTACGTCGAGTCTTTATCAGCTTATGCGCGGCAATTTTTAGGTTCGCAGAAAAAGCCCGATGTTGACGACATATCCGGCTTGTCACCCGCGATTTCTATTGAGCAGAAAGGCACAGGCCATAATCCGAGGTCGACCGTCGGCACTGTAACCGAAATTTATGATTATTTAAGACTATTATTTGGCAGAATAGGCGTGCCGTATTGTCCGAAGTGCGGCAAGCCTGTGCATCGGCATTCGATAGATGAAATAGTAGATTATATATTACATGATAATAGTAATTTAAAGCTTGAAATTTTGTCGCCGGTTGTGAAAGGTCAGAAAGGCGAGTTTAAAAATTTATGGGGCATGTTGAGCGGCAAGGGCTACACGCGGGTGCGCGTTGACGGCGAAATTTTATGGCTCGATGATGAAATTAAAATTATTAATAAAAATAAAAGGCATAATATAGAAGTAGTAATAGATAGGTTAAAAGTCAGTGATGACAGGCGCAGCCGCATTGCCGAGTCGGTCGAGGCCGCGCTTAAAATGTCAGAGCCGACGGGTTATGTGTTAATTGCGCCGGAAAATAAAGCTGAATATATGATGACTGAAAATTATGCCTGCGCTGATTGCGGCGTTGGAATGCCTGCGATTGAGCCAAGATTATTTTCGTTTAATAACCCGTTCGGCGCGTGTCCTGACTGCGGCGGGTTAGGCAGCCATGAACATTTTAGTGAGGATTTAGTTATAGACCCTGAAAGGTCAATACTTGATAACGCAGTTATCGCGTGGAAATCCAAGCCTTACGCGCTGACTAAAGTAAAATTATTCGCAGAAAAGTATCATTGGGATTTGAGCGTAAAGTATAAAGATTTGCCGCAGGATATTAAAAATTTTATCTGGCACGGCAGCGGCGATGACAAAGTGCATATGATTTTTGACGAAGGCGGTTATTCA
>JAFUXM010000281.1 GCA_017470785.1 Synergistaceae bacterium | reverse complement strand
TCAACCCCCGCTCACGGATGAGCGGGGACATGAAAAATCAGGGAGGTAATTTAATCATGATGGTAATTAATCATAATATTCCGGCTTTAACGACCTACGGAATAGTGAACAACACGAGCAACGCGCTTGAGAAGTCGATTCAGAAGCTGTCGACCGGCCTGCGCATTAACTCAGCAGCTGATGACGCGGCGGGACTTTCAATCAGTGAGAAGATGCGCGCGCAGATCGGCGGCCTTGACCGTGCAGTAGCTAACGCTCAGGACGGCGTGAGCTTAATTCAGACGGCTGAAGGTGCGTTGACCGAGACGCACAGCATACTTCAGCGTATGCGCGAGTTGTCAGTTCAGGCGGCCAACGACACGCTCACCCAGCAGGACCGCAGCTACATTCAGGAAGAAGTCGATTTATTACGCGACGAGATAGATCATATCGGCAACACAACGACGTTCAACACGAAGAAATTATTGAACGGCGACGCAGCTGTGCTTTGGAGCAGCGACAATTTAAATACGAAGGCGCTTGTGTGCGGCGGCTTGAGAGAAGTTGACCAGTTCGGCCAGAAGAAGTCATTTGAGGGCAATTTCAAGATCAGCATCACGGCTGACCCCGGCACGGCTGAAGTCCAGAAGTCAGACATTATGCAGGTCAAGCACCCGCAGGTCGGCGGAAGATATACGATAGCTTCCGCTGTTACTACTGAAGTCAGCTCAATTGAGGGAAGTAATTTAACAGATCTTCCGAATGACGGCGTATATACAGTTAAAACGGTAGGAACTGGCCCGGATATTGCTGCACGAAATAATACGACTGCAAGCGGAGGCCTTCTTGCTCTTGATGCCAGTGACTTCTTCACAAGTGACGATACAGATTATAGTTATAGTCTTGCTTTTGAGATAACTGATATTGTGGATAACAGTTCCGATTCTACTAAAGCCTCGACTGCTACAGTTCATGTAACCGGTTTCAAAACTGCTGTAGATGGAACGATCGAAGAGATTAACGAGGATATAACCCTTACGACTGCGGCTAACGGTACAGCTGGTGGTGACGCTGATGTAGATGGCGGTGCTGCAAAAATTAAAGGCAGTGTTATCACTGATACCAATTTTCAGGCCAGCAAAGTTGGAGACAAAGCGGTATATAACATTGGCAAAACTCAGGGTATGGGACTTCAGGCAACCTTTACCGGCAGCGACGGCGTTACTCAGACACATACAGCCAATCTTGATACAGCTCTTGTCGCTAAAAATGGCAGCATGACCATGAAATTCGTCAACTTGAATAAGGACACCGGCAGCATTACCAAGGAGAGCGTAACTGTTAATTTTGGAGATGATTCTGGTTTTACAGCGGCTAATGTAACTGGTGGTGCTACACTCGGCACGGTTCGCAACTACAAGATCGGCGAGGCGGCCGGCTCGAACGTGAAGCTTCGTGATTTAAGCAAGTTCTGGGACAGCCAGGGCAACTTCATGCTTGACGATCCGCAGACCATCACGATCAATCAGGGCAACGGCAAGACGGCCAGCGTCACGCTGTACGGCCACGACACGTTAAAGGACGTCGAGGACAAGTTGAACGATGCTATCGCCAACGGCCTTGGGCAGGCTCAGTACGTGGAAAATACTGGGACGGGAGCTAATCTTGTTAAAGCCAGTGATCACTTCGTTGATTATGTAGATATTAACGACGGCGGTACAGCCAATGACAACGCGAAGGCTATGGACAAGACATCTGAATCAGTAAACGGAACGTTTGTAATCCGTTCAGCGGTTGCAGGCAGCGCCGGTACACTGCGCTTCGCCACGAAGAACGAGGATTTATTGAACGCCTTGTCGCTCAATACTTTAAC
>JAFUXM010000280.1 GCA_017470785.1 Synergistaceae bacterium | reverse complement strand
GTCGTCGAGAAAGAGCGCGGCCGTGTGAACGAGGGCGAAGCGCAGATTAAGAGACTTAATGAAAATCTCGAGAGCTTGAAGGCGTAATTAATATTAATATAAAACGGCGGCAAGAGATTTAAATGCGCTTGCCGCTGTTATTTTATTCGCTGATTAAGACAAGGCCGGCCACGCTGTCGAGCGTGGTCGGCAATATCGAGATAAGCCTGCCCGTCGGCGATATATTGGATGTCAATGCGGAGATCGCGCGTTTAACTCAAGAGATTAAAAATATCGAGAAGAACGTTGCGCAGAGCAAGGCCAAGCTTGACAAGCCTGATTTTGTATCGCGGGCGCCTAAAGAAGTCGTCGAGAAAGAGCGCGGCCGTGTGAACGAGGGCGAAGCGCAGATTAAGAGACTTAATGAAAATCTCGAGAGCTTGAAGGCTTAATTAATATTAAAATAAAACGGCGGCAAGAGATTTAAACGCGCTTGCCGCCGTTATTTTATTCGCTGATTAAGACTAGCCCGGCCACGCACAGAGCTACGCCTAAAATTTGCCTGATGCTCATTTGCTCTTTGTAGAAGACGCAGCCGATTATAATTAAGCATATATCTAAGCATATATTTGCAAATAACGAGCCGACGCTGATCTTCCAGCCTGCTCTATACAATAAAATAAATCCAAGCTCAAGGCCTATTATCGATGCGCCTAATAGAAACGACGGCCAATTTATTTTTGAAAATTCTGCAAGGGCGTTATCGGGCTTTATCTGCAAAATAAAAATTATTGCCGAAAGCAGCGCTGCCGTAAGATAAGTGATGATTAACGCGCAGAAGCTGTTTATATTATTCGGCATCGACTTCGTAGAGATATTATAAAAAATATTCGCAGCAGCTATTATTATAACCGGCAAAATTTTTGTAAAATTCAATTTTCATTCCCTGCCTTTAAATTTTTAAAATTTTATCTAAGATTGCATTGCTGATAATATTTTTGACGCGGCGCTTTAAAGCCCTTGCGTCGCACGAGCCGTTAAGATTTAAAATTTTTTCGTGCAGCCCGTCTTTAATTTCATAAATATATTCAAGCTCACGAGCGTCAAGATTATTTAATTCATGCTCAAACTCACGCTCAAGAATTTGTTTAGCCGCAGCGTTATTTAAATCATTAAATTTTATCACTGCATCAAATCTTGCAAAGAGCGGAGCGCCGATGTGTTCACGCGCATCCTGCTCTGATTTGTAATTAGACGTGCAGATAATCACGCTGCGTCTTAAATCAGCCGCATAATTTTTGTCTTCGTAGATGCCCTCGTCAAAGATCTGATAGAATGCGCTGTGATATGCGCTGGCGATTTTGTCAAACTCGTCTAATAAAATTATATTTGACTCGCGTTCCATTAGGTCTTTGGCAAAGCAAGTCTGAGAGTGCCGGCCGCCGAATAGATAACTTGCAAATTCCGAGCTGTTGAACATCGAGAGCTGCCGCCGGAATAAATTTTGCTTTAAAATTTTGCTCAAGAAATTTGCGGTCTCGGTCTTGCCGACGCCTGTTGACCCGTAAAATAATAATACGGCAGGCCGCGAATAATTTTCACGCGTCAAGGGATATAACGCGAGCAAAATATTTCGCAGCGCCTGCTCCTGCCCGATGATATAGCTTGAATAATTTAAATTAATTTCTTTTATAGCATTTAAATCTATAGAGTTATATTTATAGCTATAAATTTTAATCTCGGCCTGCAAAACTTCCTGAGATTTAATTAATTGCTCGGCGATGCTCTTCGGCGGATTTTGCAGATAAAGTTCGCATATATTATATTGATCTAAGAAGCTTAAGAATCCCTGCACTGCGCTCTCGCTCAGGGCAGCGTACTGGTCTGACCAGCCGATGAGCGCATCTATAAACATTTTATTTTCCGGCTTGCTTTGCTTATTCTCACTGCTCTTGGTCTGAATCTGGAAGACATGCTCACGCATTTTCTTGTCGCTGAGAATTGCGAGCTCGCTTATTGTCATTATAACTTTCGGTTTCTCAAGCTCAAAGTCCGTGAACTCATCTTTTAAATTATTATTATTTAAATTATTATAAACCGGCAGCAGCCTCGCAAATTCCCGTTTAGGCCCGTAATAAAGCGTAATATTATTCATGTTAATAATTAATAACTCCTGTTTTATATTTAAAAAAAATTTATTAATAATTTAAAATATCTGTTGTGTTTAGCAAATTCAACGCATATTATATTATAAACAACGCTCAAGTTTTTTGTGCGTGTGCTTATTAAGCTTGTTAGCTTATTAAATTGAAAGGAGATATAGCGTGAATTTTCACTTCAGCGAAAACGAACGTTTAAACGGTAAATTTATAATTGCGCTGTGGCGGGCGTATCAGTTTGCGCATAAAAAGTCTATGAGCTTATTCAGGGAGAACGGCATCACTATGGCGCAGTTCATGGCTCTTGAAGTGTTATACAACAAGGGCGAGATGACCGTTCAGGAGATAGTAGCTAAAGTATTATCAAGCAGCGGCAACATGACGGTCGTGATTAGAAATTTAGAGCGCGGCGGTTTAGTATTAAGGCGCTTAAATCCCAGCGACGGCCGCTCAAGTTTAATTTCTTTAAGCTCTAAAGGCCGGGACTTAATGGACAAGATATTCCCGTTACATATGGCGAATTTATGCGATGCGTTTAAAGTCTTGAGCAAAGGCGAGAAAGAAAAGATGATTGAGCTGCTGAAAAAATTAAAATAAATTTTAAATTTAAAATAAGTAATAAGACATATTTTAAAAAATTATTTAACGTACTAAAATTATTTTAATTTAAATTATTTGAAATTTAAAATATTTTATCTTGCTTGTGAATCCAGAGTTTATATAAATTATATAAAAATTTTTCTAAGAAACTGCGTGCTGCGGCTTGCTGATCACAGGCCGGGAAATTGGGGCGGGGCTCTGCTAAACTAAATTATTTTATTGAGGGGCTTTGCATTTAATTTAATTAAAACTCACACTCAAACGGAGGGGTTTTTTGATGGCAGAAGATTGGAAGAAATATTGGAATCCGTATAAGCCTGAACTTGCGAAGGTTTATGAAGAGAAGGGCTTATGGAGCGAGATGTTCATTAAAGTGTTTGACCAGAGGGCGCAGCGGTTCTGGGACAGAGAGGCGTTAGTCGGCGGCCCGAACGGTGAGGAACGTTATACATACGGCGATATTAAACTTGCGTCAGACAGACTTGCTCTTCACTTCTTGGACATGGGGCTTAGAAAGGGCGATAGAGTTATCCTTCAGCTTCCCAATATTTGCGAGTTCGTATTTATATGGATCGCATTGCAGAAAATCGGCGTCATTCCGGTTATGTGTCTGCCGCAGCATAGATTTCATGAGATTTCGCAGATAGCGGCCAAGGCCGAGGCAGTCGGCTATTTCGTAGCAGGCTTTGCGAGAAAATTTAATTATCATGAATTAGTCGATGAAGTTGCGAAGGCAGTGCCGAGCATTAAGTATAAAGTTTCCTGCGGCAAAGAGATTGACGTCCCGGGCGATTATTATGACTTAAGGACGTTTTTGCGCGACAAGGCCGAGGAGAGAGTCGGAGCAGCTGACGAGCTTAAGGCCGCGATGCCTGACCCGCATGACGTAGGCATATTGCTTTTATCCGGCGGCACGACCGGCACGCCTAAATTAATCCCGAGAGAATATAACGCATATGTGCATATTGCGCGTGAGAGCAGCTGGGAGCTTGGCTATAACATGTACACTGTGCAGCTTGCAATAGCGCCTGTTGCGCATAACATGGTGCTTGCGGCGCCCGGCATTCAGGGAGCGTTTTACTTCGGCGGTAAAGTCGTTATGTGTCCGTCAACTCAAATGGAAGATATTTGCCGGACTATCGAGCGTGAGAAAGTTACGCATATCCCGATGGTGCCGACCATGATTATAAAGATGCTTAATTTCGAGGACCGCAAGAAGTATGATTTATCGTCATGGCAGATAGTTGTAAACGGCGCGTCGAAGCTTGAGGCCGCGAGTGCGCAGAGAGTTGAGAAAGAATTGCCCTGCAGATTAATTTCCCAGTTCGGCATGAGCGAAGGAACTATTACTAACTCAGTTTTGGGCGATCCTGACGAGATAGTGCATAATACTATAGGCATGTGCTGCTCGGCTGCTGACGAATGGAAGATATTAGATCCTGATACGGGCGCTGTGATAGCCGAGAGCAATAACTATCAGAACGGCGATTTCAGAGGCACGTTTAATTACAAGGGCAAGGCCGGCGTCCCGGGCGAAATAGTCTTCAGAGGGCCGTACACTATACGCGGCTATTACAATGAGCCTGAGCATAACAAGCGGGCAATCACGGCTGACGGCTATTACAGATCGGGCGATATTGCGTGCGTGCATGAGAGCGGCCACGGCTTTATCATCATGGGCAGAATTAAAGATGCTATTAACCGCGGCGGCGAGAAGTTCAGCTGCGAAGAGGTCGAGAACGTTATACTTGACCAGATGCCGAACGTTCACAACTGCGGCCTTGTTGCGATGCCCGACCCGGTGTTTATCGAGAAAGCCTGCCTGTTCATGTCGCTGAGAGACAAGAGCAAGCCGTACACGCTTGCCGACGTTCAGGCTGCGTGCGAGAAGGGCGGCCTCACGAAGTTTAAGTGGCCGGAGAGATTAGAGATCAGAGACGAACTGCCGGAGACGAATATCGGCAAAGTAAATAAAAAAGAATTAAAGGCTGAGATCAAGGCTCTTATCGAGGCCGGAAAGTAATTTTATTATGCCCCTTGCTTTAATGCGGGGGCGTAATTTTAAAATTTTAAATTAATTTAAATTTAAATTATTATTGAGGGGGCATATTTAGATATGAAGATTTTAGAACCGGTGAAGTTTAAGAATTTAGAGCTTAAGAACCGTCTTGAGTGGCTGCCTGCGGTGTCGCTTCTGGCTGACGAAGAGGGCTATGTAACTGACGAGCTTATCGCGCGGCACGTTGCGAGAGCGAAGGGCGGCTTCGGCCTTATCGACGTTGAGGCCACCGGTGTCAATGCGAGGAAGAGTCCTAAGCTGCTTAGAATCTCCGATGATAAATTTATCCCTGGACTTAAAAAGATGACTGACGCAGTGCACGAGTACGGCTGCAAGATGACCGTTCAGCTTATTCACTATGTGAAGCAGTCAGTCAAGACCGGCTGGAAATATCCGATTGAGGACTTCCCGATTGCGAACGGCGAGGTCGGCAAGGACGGCGTTGAGGACAGCATCGCGGCCATCAAGAGAGACTTTGTCGCAGCGGCAATAAGAGCCAAAGAAGCAGGATTTGACGGTATCGAGCTTCACGCTGCGCACGGCTATACGCTGTCGTCTTTCGTGTCATTATTAAATAAGCGTAAAGATCAGTACGGCGGCAACGAAGAGGGACGCGGCCGCATCGTCACTGAGATTATCGAAGAGTGCCGTAAAGTTTTAGGCCCTGATTACTGCATTGGAGTGCGCATCAGCGGCGAGGAATTTGTAATCGGCGGCAACACGATTAAGCATACGCCGAAGCTTGGCCAGTTATTTGCGAAGGCCGGCGCAGATTTTATCAGCGTGTCGGCCGGCGGCAAGACCGAGGACGGCGCATGGTATAAAGGCTACAGCGGAAGCCGTTGTATGCCGCCTGCGAACTTGCCCGAGGGCTGCCATGTCTATCTTGCCGAGGCGATGAAGAACGGCCTTCGCGAGATAGGGTCTGACGTGCCGGTTATAGTCTCAGGTAAGATACCGAGCCTTGAGTACGGCGAAGATTTGCTTGATAAGGGCATCTGCGACATAGTCGGCGTATGCCGTCCTGCGCTTGCCGATCCTGACTGGATCACCAAGCAGGTCGAGGGCCGTCAGAAGGAAATTCAGAAGTGCGTGTACTGCAATTTATGCCTTGAGGCTGACCAGCGCCACGAGCCGGTTATTTGCTACGTTGCTGAGGCGAAGAAAAAGGCAATGGCCGCAAAAGCCGCGAAGTAAATTAATTTTATAGCAAACTGCAGCGGACGTCTCACAGCGTCCGCTTTTTCAAAATTTTTAAATTTAAATTTTAAAATTCAGGAGGCTTTTAAGTATGAATATTTCTGATTTGATAAAGAAAGTCCCCGGCGGAATTATCTTAATTCCCATGTGCTTTACTGCGATTATAAATACTATCTGGCCTGGCTTCTGGACGATAACCGGCCCTGCGACTCCGTCGACCGGAATTTTTGCCAACGGCGCGTTAGTTGTTATCGGTATGCTTTTATTCGTGTCGGGCAGCCAGCTTAAGTTAAACCAGCTTGGCATAGCGCTTGCCCGCGGCGGAGTATTAACGCTTATGCGCTTGTTAATCGGCTATGCCGTAGCTTTAATAGCCGTAAAATTATTGGGCAATACCGGCTCTATCTGGGGCATCTCGACCATGGCGCTTGTTATAGTTGCGTCAAGCTGCAACCCGGGAATTTACATGGGTTTAATGAATAACTTCGGCGATAATATCGACAAAGCTGCCGTAGGCATCATGAATATAATTGCAGTGCCCACGACGCCGTTAATATTAATCGACTTAGCGGGCGGCCATTTCAACATGATGGTAGTTTTAGGCACGATAATTCCGTTTGCGCTGGGAATTATCGTCGGCAATATCGACAGCAACATGCAGAAGATGCTTGCGCCGGCCTCTGGCATAACTTTATTCTTTTTAGGCTTTAGCTTAGGCGCTGGGCTGAATTTAATCGAGGCTGTGAAGTCCGGAGTGGGCGGCGTGCTGCTTGCGTGCTTATCGCTTATTTTATTGCCCATTATGATCTTAACAGACAAAGTTATATTAAGGCGGCCCGGTTATGCTGCGACGGCTATTTCAACTATAGGCGGCATAGCCATAGCTTCGCCTGCATTTATAGCCCGCTCGATGCCGAACGTGCCGGAATATGCTGAGATAGCTAAGTCAGCTACGCCGCAGATCACGCTTGCTATGATCATAGTCGCGATAGTCTTCCCGTTCATAGCTAAGGCACTTGCGCCTAAGAAGGACGAGCAAGCCGCAGCATAGGCTTTTAATTTAAAATTAAAATTTAAAATTATGCAGGTAATCACTGCAAGTCAAGCTGCCGGCTTAATTCAGGATAATTTTGTAACCGGTATAGGCGGCTCTGGAGGCTGTTCAACGCCTGAGTATATCTTAACGGCGATTGCAGAGCGTTACAAGGCTGATAATTCGCCGCGAAATATAACAGTTGTTGCGGGAATTGCGCCCGGCGACCTGAGAGAAGACGGCTTAGGCTTCAGTATAATACGCGCCCCCGGGTTAGTCGGGGGCATATATGCCGGTCATATCGGCATGTCTCCGGCTATCGGGCGCGGCGTCGCTGAAAATAAAATCGCCGGCGTATGCGTGCCGTTAGGCGTGTACTCGCAAATATTAAAGGCCATCGCTGCGCAGAACCCGGGCGTTGTCTCGCATGTCGGGCTTAATACGTTTGCAGATCCAAGGCTTGAAGGCTGCTTCATGAATGAGCTTGCCCGCAAATTTTTTAAATTTAAGCCGGTTGAGTTAATAAATATTAATAATAAAGAATTTTTATTTTATAACGCGTTTAAGCTTGACGCGTGTATTATTCGCGGTAGCTTCGCCGATGAGGCCGGAAATATCTCGCTTGAGCGTGAGCCGTTTTTAAGTGAGCAGCAGAGCATGGCCGCGGCTGTGCATAACTCGGGCGGAATTGTGATAGTGCAGGTGCTTGATATTTTAAAGCGCGGCGCAATTCATCCCAGAAAGATTCACGTTCAGGCTCACTTGGTTGATTATGTCGTGAAAGTTCCGGCTGAGCTGCATAATAAATTTCACGTGCAGTGCTACGGAAATTTAAATCATGAATACAGGCCTGAGCTGACCGGAGATATAAAAATTAATTTGAGTGAGTTAAAGCCGATGAGCTTAACGCCGCGTAAGGTCTGCGGTCGGCGCGGGGCTATGGAGCTTAAGGCCGGCGCGTTAATTAATTTAGGAATTGGAATGCCTGACTCGGTTGCGAGCGTTGCCAATGAAGAGTGCGCAGCCGATAAGCTCACTCTGTCGCTTGAGACGGGCTTATTCGGAGGCGTGCCGCTGCAGGGTGTCGGCTTCGGCGCTGCTGCAAATCCCGAGGCAGTGTATCAAGTGGCAGATAATTTTGATTTATACGACGGCGGAGTTTTGGATATGGCTGTATTAGGCGCAGCTGAGATTGACGAGCAGGGCAATGTGAACGTGTCGAAGTTCGGAACTCGCTGCATGGGGCCCGGCGGATTTATTGATATTACCCAGAACACTCATAAAATTTGCTTCATGGGGACGTTCACGGCTAACGGCCTCGAGTGCGAAATCGGCGGCGGCAAGATTAAAATTTTAAGCGAAGGCCGCGACCGGAAATTTAAGAAGCGCGTCGAGCAGATAACTTTTGCCGGTCAAAACGCGCTGCTTAATAAGCAAGATATAATTTATATAACTGAACGCGCGGTATTTAAGCTTTGCGATAAAGGCATTGAGTTAATCGAGATCGCGCCGGGCATAGATTTACAGCGCGATATTTTAGCTAACATGGACTTTAAGCCTGAAATCTCGCAAGATTTAAAATTAATGGACGCGAGAATTTTTATGGCTGACAAAATGAATTTAAAGATTTAAATTTTTTATTTTATTTAAGGGATTGGATTTAAATATGGCAGAGGAAAAAGTTAGAAAACATACAACTTTATCGGGCTATGAACTTAAGCGAGTTTATACGCCCGAGGACTTGAAAGATTTTGATGCGGCCAAGATGCTGGGCGAGCCGGGCCATTATCCGTTCACGCGGGGCATACGCGAAGAGATGTACCGTGACGGCAAATTATGGACGATGGGGCAGTACGCAGGCTTTGCTTCGGCTGAAGAGGCCAACAGAAGATTTAGATATATTATCGAGCAGGGCGGCACGGGTTTCTCGGTCGCTCTTGACTTGCCCACGCAGATGGGCTATGACTCGGATCATCCCATGTCGGACGGCGAGGTCGGTAAGGTCGGCGTCGCTATCGACAGCTTGGCAGATATAGAGGCTTTATTTAAGGGCATCCCGTTTGAGAAAGTCAGGCAGATTAGAACTACGGCGAATGCAAATTCTATAATCATGCTTGCGTTTTACGTGGCGTTTGCCCGCAAGAATAATATCGATCCCAATTCAATAGGATTTTTCTTGCAGAATGATATATTAAAAGAATACATGTGCCGCGGGACGTATATATTCCCGCCGGCAGCCGGTGTTAAGTTATCTGTTGATGTATTAGAGTACTGCGGCAAGCACTTGCCGAACTGGACGCCTATTGCAGTATCAGGCTATCACATCAGGGATGCCGGTGCGACTGCTTCAATGGAGCTTGCGTTCACGCTTGCTGACATGATTGAATACTTTGATACGGCGGTGAAGCGCGGCGTTGACATAGTTGCAGCAACGCGCAATAGTTATTTCTTCTTGGGGGCGCAGCTTGATTTTCTTGAGGAAGTTGCAAAATACAGAGCAGCTCGGCGTTTGTTCGCAAGAGTTATGAAAGAGCGCTATGGAATTAATGACGAAGAGCCGCAGAGGTTAAAAATTTTTGCTTTCACGAGCGGATCGGCTTTGACTGCGGAGCAGCCAATGAATAATATCGTGCGTGTGACTATGCAGACGATGGCGGCAGCAGCCGGCGGCATTCAAACATTTCACGCCAGTTCGTATGACGAAGCTATATCGCTGCCGACGCAAGAGGCCGTCACTGTATCGCTTAGAACGCAGCAGATAGTCGGCTATGAGTCCGGCTTGACGGAGACGGTCGATCCGTTGGGCGGGTCTTATGCAGTCGAGGCATTGACTAATAAGATTGAGCATGATGTGCTTGACTTGCTTGACAAGATCGAGAAAAAAGGCGGCGCGATGAAGTGCATTGAAGAGGGTTTCCAGCAGCGAATGCTTGCTGACAATGCGTATAAATATCAGCGCAGCGTGGACGACGGCGAGCGTATAGTGGTCGGCGTGAATAGATTTACTGACGGCAAGCCAATAGAGCCTGCGAAATTCACTGTCTCGGACGAAGTGAGAATTAAGCAGACTGAAAAGCTTAATAAATTAAAAGCAGCGCGCGATAACGAGAGAGTTAAACGGGCGTTGAGCGAGGTTGAGCGTGCTGCAAGAGCTGACGAGAATTTAGGAGATTATATGATCGAGGCCGTGAGCGCGTACGCGACTTTAGGCGAGATCTGCGAAGTGCTGAAGGGCGTTTACGGGAAATATACGCCGATGAGAATTTTTTAAAATTAAAAGAGGCTGAATAAATAACATGAAAGTTTTAATATCAAAGCCCGGGCTTGACGGCCATGACAGAGGCGCTAAAGTCATTGCCCGCGCGTTTCAGGATGCAGGCGCTGAAGTAATTTATACAGGGCTTCAGACTACGCCGGAGGAGATAGCTGATATAGTCGAGAAGGAGAAGATCGACGTTGTCGGAATAAGCTTATTGTCCGGAGCGCATAACACGCTTGTGCCGAAGGTAATTGATAAAGTTAAAGAGCATGGCATTAATGATGTAGTTTATATTTTAGGCGGGATTATTCCCCAACAGGATATACCGGGGCTGAAGGAAAAGGGCGTGGCCGGAGTATTCGGCCCGGGGACGCGCCTTGACGAGACTGTAGATTTTGCGTTTGAGCAGGTCGCAGCTATGCACGCCGGTAAGATGATTGAAGATATGGGCGACAGCATGGCCGCTAAGAGTTCAAATATTTAAATTTGATTAAATAAAGTAATTTATTTTATTAGGAGGGGTTTATATATAATGAAGGGAATTTTGGACGGAGTAAAAGTCTTAGGAATTGAGCAGCAGGTTGCAGGGCCGACGGCTACTATGATGCTTGCGGATATGGGCGCTGAGATAATTAAAATTGAGCGTCCGGGCATGGGCGACACCGGCCGCGAGATGGCGCCGATTTTAAAGAATGACGAGACGGGCAAGACCCAGAGCGGATATTTCGCCAGATGGAATAGAAATAAGAAGAGCCTCACGCTTGACATGAGTTCGCCGGAGGGTCAGAAAGTCTTATGGGACTTAATCGAGAAAGTAGATATAGTAATAGATAATATTAAACCGGGCTTAATGGAGAAGTTAGGCTTCACGTGGGACAAAGTCCGCGAGAAAAATCCTAAGCTTGTTTACGTTGCGATAAGCGGCTTTGGACGTTCTAAGAAGTACGAAGGGCCGTATTCTAAGAGACTTGCGTTTGATATTATCGCGCAGGCGATGTCAGGCCAGATGTACACCTGCGGCAATGATCCCAACGGTGCGCCGACGTGGCTCGGCTTTGCGTTAGGCGATTCCGGAACGGGCGTATATGCTGCCTATGCTGCTATGCTGGGCTATGTGAACGTGTTAAAGACCGGCAAGGGCGAGTATTTTGACTTAGCTATGTACGACTGCATGATCGCGCTTGCTGAGAGATCGCATAATATTTATGGCTTCACGGGCAAAGTTACGAACAGAGGCCCTGATAAATTAATCGCGCCGTGGGGACCTTTCGCCTGCAAGGACGGCCATATCGCGCTTATCGTTACGACGGAGTCAATGTGGAAGAAATTTTTAACGGCAATCGGGCATTTAGAGCTGCTTGAAAATCCTGATATTCAGTCCGGCCCGGGCCGCGCCGCTCACATGGAGACTTTGATTAGACCCATTATAAACGACTGGCTTAAAGATAAGACGAAGGTCGAGGCGTGCGAGACGTTCATGGCCGCCGGTCTGCCCTGCGGACCTATTCAGAACGCTGAAGAAGTTGCGCACTGCCCGCACATTGCCAAGCGCGATTTGTTAATCGAAGTGCCTGATCCGATAGTCGGCAAGTTAAAGATGGTCGGCTCACCGATTAAGATGATTGACCATGAGCCGGTCTATGGCCCGCTGCCGAACTTAGGCGCAGACACTGACGCGATATTGAAAGATTTAGGCTACTCGGACGAGCGCATTAAAGAACTTCGCGACAGCAAGGCGATTTAATTTTTAATATAAAGAGAGGTTGATTATTAACATGGAGAGAGTATTTATAGCTTCGGCAGCGAGAACTGCATTTGATAAATTCGGCGGCCCGATGCGCAGTGAGAGTACGGTTAAGCTCGGTGCGCATGTCGTTAAAGAAGTATTAAAACGGGCTGACGTTGCGCCTGACGAAGTGCCGGAGACTTATATCGGCATTAATATGCCTACGTCAAATAGATCTATCGCAAGGCAGATTACGCTTGAGGCCGGAATGCCGCCCGAGGCGAACTCGGCTACGTGCGACAGAGCCTGCTGCTCTTCGATGATAGCAATCGAGATGGCGCGCCGCTCGATTTTATTAGGCGCAGCTGATATAACGATAGGCGGCGGCTCGGAGAACATGAGCAACGTGCCTTATTTCCTTGAGGATATGCGCTGGGGCAAGCGCATGGGAGACGTGACGTTAAAAGATATTATGATCGTATCATGCCCTTATACGCATGAGCCGCGGGCAAAGCAGGCCGGCGACGTCGCGCTTCAGCTTGGAATTTCGCGTGAGGAGCAGGACAAGTGGGCATATCGCAGCCAGATGTTATATCAGGATGCGTTTAAAGCCGGCAAGTTTAAGGACGAGATCATCCCGTACACTGTTCATGAGAAGAAGGGCGATATAGTTATCGATGTCGACCAAGCGCCGAGACCTGATACGACGCTTGAGGGCCTTGCGAAGTTAAAGACAGTTAATCAAAGCCCGACGGTCACGGCAGGCAACGCCCCGGGACTTAACACCGGCGCAAGCGCAATTTTAATGATGAGCGAGAGCGAAGTTAAGCGGCGCGGCGTGAAGCCGTTAGCCGAGATAGTCGCTCACGGCATGGCCTCAGGCCATCCTAAATATATCGCGACGATACCGGCGTTTGCAGCTGAGAACGCGTTGAAGGCTGCCGGTCTTACTATCGAGCAAATGGACGTGATAGAGATTAACGAGGCGTTCGCAGTCATGCCGATAGCTTCGACTATATATATGGCAATTAAAGACCCGAATAAATCCAAGCTTGAGCCTACGCCTGAGTTAATCAAAATGGCAGATCCTAAATTGCTTGAGGATATTAGAGCCAAGACTAACGCGAACGGCGGTGCAGTTGCAATCGGCCACCCGACGGGCGCAACCGGCGGCAGACTTGTCATGACCATGGCCTATGAGCTGCAGAGACGCGGCGGCGGCTACGGCCTCTGCACGATATGCGGCGGAGTCGGCGAAAGCGAAGCCTTTATTATTAAAGTTTAATAAAAATTTAATTTAAAAATTTTTGCCGCGTAATTTTTTAATTTAAATTATGCGGCAAATTAAAATAAAACAGGGAGCATGATTGCAATGGAATTTCAGGATATTTTATATGAAAAATATAATAACAGGGCTAAGATAACTATTAACCGGCCTGACAACATGAACATGTTCACCAATCGCACGCTTCACGAGATGATAGTTGCTTTTCAGAGCGCGTGGGCTGATAAAGAAGTCGGGGCTGTAATTTTAACGGCTGCCGGAACTAAAGCATTTACAGTCGGCGGCACGCCAGAGCCAGTGAGCGATGACGCGCCCGCTGCTGAGAAGCTGCCCATGCCGAGCTTGTTTAGTGAATTATTAAATATTATTCGCAATATTCCCAAGCCGGTTATCGCGGCGGTGAACGGCTTTGCAATCGGCGGCGGCCAAGTCCTGCAGGTCGTATGCGACTTGACTATCGCGTCAAGCACTGCAAAATTCGGTCAAGTCGGCCCGATGGTCGGCAGCTTTGATGCTGGCTTCGGCAGCGCTTATTTAGCCCGCATAGTCGGCGAGAAGAAAGCCCGTGAGATTTGGTTCTTATGCAAGAGATATACGGCTGACGAGTGCCTTGCAATGGGCTTAATTAATGCAGTGGTTGAGCCGGATAAATTGCTTGAGGAGACTGACGCATGGGTAGATAAAATCGTTACGAAAAGCCCGACGTCCCTTGCAGCAATTAAGGCATCGTTCAACGCGGACTCGGCGTTCAGCGGCGGCATTCAGGCCATGTCAGGCGTAGCGCTCGGCCTTTATTTCAACACTGAAGAATGCAAGGAAGTAGGCGCAGCATTCAAAGAGAAGAAGACGCCTGACGTTGCGAAATATCGCTAAAATATTTAAAAATTTTATAAATTAATTTAAATTAAATTTTAATTTAGAGGGGAGATTTTATTTATGGCACAGGCACAGGGAGACAGAACTCCGAAGACGCCGGAAGAGAGAGGCTATTTAATTATTGATGTGCACGCGCATCCGTTTGTGACGGGCGGTTATCCGCCGGCAATGCAGGCTATGCTTGCATCACGCAAGTACACGCAGCCGAACTGGCGCGGCAAGAGCGGCAACGCGACGCTTCAGGACTTGAAAGACGAGTTCGACGAGACGACGCCGAAGATGATGGCCGACGACGCTAAAACTCACGGCGTGAAGATGCAGCCGGTGGCGTGGGATGCTACGAGCGGCATGGGCGAGCCTCCGACCAGCAATGAATTTGTTCATAAATTATGGCAGGACTTCCCGGATTCGTTCTTCGGAGCATGGGGCAGCGTCGATCCGTGGCAGGGTCAGCAGGCTTTGCACGCCGCTGAACATGCGATAGTTGACTTAAAGTTAATAGGCTTAAAGTTCCAGCAGTGTACGCAGAAGTTCAGGCCGAATGACAGACGTTTCTATCCGTTATGGGATTTATGTCAGCAGCTTGAAGCGCCTGTGCAGTTCCATATCGGCTATACTGGTATGGGCAGCGGCGCCCCGGGCGGCGACGGCCTCTACAGCATGACTTACTGCCAGCCGCTCGACGTTGACGAAGTCGCAGCCGACTTCCCGAAGTTAAAGATAATTGCGCTGCACCCGGGTATGCCTTGGCCGGATGTAATTAATCACGTCGCGATGCACAAGACCAACGTCATGCGTGAGACGAGCGGAATGTGGCCTAAATATTTCCCGGAATGCATGGTCTATGACATGAATAGGCGTTTACAGGACAAATTTATATTTGGCTCTGAGTGGGGCGTATTTAAGCTCAGCGAGACGCTTAAGCAGTGGGAAGAAATGGATTTGCGCCCCGGCGTCATTGAGAAGATCATGTATAAGAATTGCCTGAATTTCTTAGGCGAGCGCTTTGAAAAATGCGGCCTTGACTTAAGCCCATGGAAAGGCATGTATTAATATTTAATTTTTAAAATTATTTTAAATATCTAAACTGTCTCTCCGTCATGATTAATTATTAATTTAAATTAATTTATGGCGGAGAGTAATTATATAAATTAATCTACAGCCGCGGGCATGTGGCTGTAAGGTTGGAGGCGGTAAAACTCATGAATCAAAAACTTCAGACCATGCTTGATAAAAAGGCGCATATATTAATGCAGGGCGG
>JAFUXM010000279.1 GCA_017470785.1 Synergistaceae bacterium | reverse complement strand
TGGCGCGTCTGAGCGTCTGAGCGTCTGAGCGTCTGAGCGTCTGAGCGTCTGAGCGATTATAGCAACTTTGCGCACAACTGTCTACCCCTTTATTTAAAT
Organism: Synergistaceae bacterium; assembly: GCA_017470785.1. Lineage (GTDB taxonomy): Bacteria > Synergistota > Synergistia > Synergistales > Aminobacteriaceae > JAFUXM01. Next base: position 5,907 of record JAFUXM010000279.1, on the reverse strand, counting down.
TTTATTGAATCTTTTCAAAAATTATAATATCTAATTAATTTAATTGCAAATTGAATTTCAAAAATTTTTTAGCAAAATAAAACAGCCCCCATGCAAAGCACAAGACCTGTTAAAAATTTTTTTAAAATTATAAATCTTAATCCGAAACTATCTCGTTGATATTTATCAAGCGGATGCAGGCGCAGCTGCAGTGCTGTTCGTGATGTAGCGGGGCGCTTACATGCTCTCGCATAATTATTATTATAAAGCGGCGGCACTTCGTCATATGCCGTGCAGCGCCTTGATCTATAATTTATATAAAAATTAAGCTCATGTTAATTTGACATGAGCTTTTATTTTAAGAATTAAATTTTTATATTTAAAATTCTATTTCTCGGCCAAGAGCCACACGAAGCCGCAGGGTTCAAGCTTAATTCCCTGCTCAAGATCGCTGCGCGTGAACTTATATTTCCTGTTGCGATAGGCTTGATTAAATAAATTTATATAATTCTCGCTGAAGTCGAGCTGGTTAGCATCAAGATAAATCACTTGCTCTTCGCGGCTGAAATTAAATAACGCTATAAGCTTAGCGTCTTTATAATAGCGGCCTATGCCCAAAATATTATTATTATTCGTGTCGATAGTCCAAGTGTCGGCCTTGTTGCAAAATACTTCGTGTTCGGCGCGGATTTTCGTGAGGTGCATTATCGCAGTAAATAATCTGTTCTTGCCGCGCTTGGCCGCCGCCTTCCAGTCGAAATTGCCGCGGTGCAAATACCTGCTGTCCTCTGATATTTCAGGATTTAAATTATCATGATACGCATAATTATTTAATTGCCCGATCTCATCGCCGCTGTATATAACCGGTATGCCGCTCTGAGTTAATAGAAACGCGTGAAGCGTAATATCAAGATTTAACGCCTCTTTATTATTAACTTCAAGGCCGCAGAGCGACGCAGTCGTGCCGCAGAGCCGCGCATCTCTTAATCTCTCATCGTCATTATACAGCTCGCCGCGCGAATCACTGTTAAATACTAAGCCTCTAAAATAATCGTTTAAAAACTTTTTATGATCGGCCTCGTCAAAGCCGAATTGCCTTAAATAATCATAGTCTAAGCCCCAGCCGATGTCATCATGGCAGCGCAGATAATTCAAAAATACATATTCTTTCGGCAAATTAAATACTTTATCGAGCTGACTGCGCAGTAAACGCGTGTCCTTCACTGCCACTGTGTGCCAAGTGCTGGCCATGGTCGTAACGTTATATAACATATGGCACTCGGGATATTCAACGCTGCCGAAGTACGGCGTGACTTTCGACGGTTCCATTACAACTTCGCCCAATAACAAAACGCCCGGGCAGACTATGCTGCAGGCAATGCGCATAATTCTCACAAGCTTATGAACTTCCGGCAAATTTCTGCAATTAGTATTTAACGCCTTCCAGATATACGGCACTGCGTCAAGCCTTATTATATCTATGCCCTGATTGCATAAATAAAGCATGTTAGCCGTCATGTCGCAAAATACTTTGGGATTAGCGTAATTTAAATCCCACTGATACGGGTAAAACGTCGTCATGACGATTTTATTAATATCTTCAAGATACGTGAAATTGCCCGGCGCTGTCGTCGGGAAGACCTGCGGCATCGTCTGCTCAAACTGATTGGGAATATCCCAGTTGTCATAAAAGAAATATTTATCCTGAAATTCTTTCTCACCGGCGCGAGCCCGCTTCGCCCACTCGTGTTCTTCACTCGTGTGATTCATAACAAAATCAAGACATAAGCTAATGCCCTTGTCATGGCACATCTTAGCTAAATTAAATAATTCTTTCATCTTGCCGAGCCCGGGCTGCACCGCTCTGAAATCGCTCACGGCATAGCCGCCGTCGCTCCGACCCCTCGGGCTTTTTAATAAAGGCATTAAGTGCAAATAATTTACTCCGCACGCTTCGATATAATCTAAATGCTTCATTAAGCCCTTTAAATTATCTGCGAAGCAATTTACATACATCATCATGCCTAATATATCATTGCCCGCATACCAGTCCGGATTAATAATTTTTGCCTCGTCCCACTCGCGCAAATCATCATTGCGCTCGCAATAATATTCATTCAGCATCGCGATAAACTCATCAAAGCAAGCCTTATTATCGCCGTAAAGCTCAGTGTATAAGCCCTTCAGCTCGTCATAATACAAACTAAGCCGCGAGTTAAACTCTTCAGACCGCTCGCCCTCAAATTCCAAACTCATGTTTAACTTAAACTCCTAAATAATAATTTATATAAATAATTTTATTAATGCCAAGATAAAAGCGCCGCCGCAGAAAGCTACAGCAAGCCATAATATTTTAGCAAATTTTTTTAATTTAGCGTCTATATACTCATGTTCGGCCTCGAGCTTATCCTCAAGTTCGGCGTCGCGCTCGGCTGCTTCTTGTCTTGAGGCGTCCTGCACTGCCGCAATCATGGCCGCGCCGCTTTGATTTTGCATAGCAGCAAGTTCACGGCTCAACGCCTCAAGCTCTCGGCTCTGCGCATGACCCTGCGCCCTCACAAGCCCTTCAAGTCCAGCCAGCGCACTTAACTTATCATCAAAATTTTTAAGCCCCGCAAAATTATTAAGCTCATCAAGCTTCTCAAGCTTATCTAAATTTAAATTCTTAAAATTTTTATCAAGCTCGTTCTTAAGCTGATTAATAACCTGACCATACGCCTTTATGTCGCGCTGCGCTTCCTGAAAATCGCCGATCTGCACGCTCAGTGAGTAAAGGCCGTCTAAAACATTCTGCGGCAATTTAGCTTCGCCGTTATTATTAATATTATTAATATTATTAAATTTCTCTAAAACTTCTTCTATTTTAATAAGCCGCTGCCGCTGCGATAATATCTCACTATATGCAGCCGTCAATAAATTATTAAGCTCATCGCCGCCGCTTATGCTCTTAACTTCAACAGCCTTATTATTATTATTTTTATTATTACTGCTAAATTCTTTTAAAATTTTCGCTAAACGCTGCGAACTCTGCTCACTTTCAAATTTAATGCCGTCTTTTAAATCAGCGCTCTCGGCCTTAATCACATTACGAATTTTAACGGCCAAGTCCTGCGGAAGATTTTGCGATAATAAATTTAAATTATTTAATACTTTATTTAAATTTTCGTCTCTTGCTTTGCGCCGTGCGTTCTCGAGTTCGTCGGCGCGGCGCACGCTGTCTATCGCGTTATTAAACTTATTGCTGATCTTATTATCGAGCTGGGCAAGCCATGACGATACGGCCTCGTCCAGCTCATTGACAAGCGGCGGCAAGAGCTGCACCGTAAGCTCATTCACAACCCTTGCCGTCGTCGGATCTATCTGCGTGTCATTTATTTTATTTGCAGGCATTATTTTATTTATTTATTAAATAGCGTCGCCTATAACTTTTGCCATCTGGCTGCAGCCCAATAATTTATCTTTATCATCATGCGCTGCGTCAAATATATCGCCGGTGCGCCAGCCGTCATTCAAAATTTTATTAACGGCCTGCTCTATAGCACATGCAGCCTCTTCAAGCTTGAAGCTATATCTAAGCATCATAGCAGCTGCTAATATAGTCCCGATGGGATTGGCTTTATCTTGCCCGGCAATATCCGGCGCTGACCCGTGTATCGGCTCGTACAGCCACGGCGTGTTATCAGCGCCTAAGCTCGCACTGGGAATTAAGCCTATCGATCCCGTAATCTGGCTTGCCTCATCCGACAAAATATCCCCGAACATATTCTCTGTCAAAATTACATCAAACTGACTTGGATCTTTAACTATCTGCATAGCCGCATTGTCAACGTACATGTGATTTAATTCTATATCGCTATAATCTTTATCGCGCATCTCGCTGACTATCTGCCGCCAAATTCTTGAACTTGCAAGCACATTAGCCTTGTCAACGCTCGTGACTTTTTTATTTCTAATTCTTGCAGTCTCGAATGCTGTCTTAGCTATGCGTTTAATCTCAAGCTCAGAATAAGTCATAACGTCCCGCGCAAAATCTTTAGCTTCATTAATAAAATGCTCGCCGAAATAAATTCCGCCGGTCAGCTCACGCACGACTATAAAGTCAATGCCTTTTGCAGCTATGTCATCGCGTAACGGGCAAGCGGCCTTTAACGCGTTAAACATTCTGGCCGGCCTGATATTTGCATAGACGCCCAGCGCGTTTCTTAATTTCAATAAGCCCTTCTCCGGCCTATTCTCAGGCGGCTGCGAATCCCATTTAGGTCCGCCGACCGCACCTAATAACACTGCATCGCTTGCAAGACATGCCTTCACGCTCTCATCGGGCAGCGGCTCACCGAACTTGTCTATTGCGCAGCCGCCCATATACACATCTTTATAATTAAAATTTAAATTAAATTTCTTAGCTGCAATATTTAAAATATTTAACGCTTCGTTGACTATCTCCGGACCGATGCCGTCGCCGCGAATTACCGCTATGTCCATAATTTAATTCCCCTTCAGCGATGCCATGAGGCCGCCCTTGTCAATCATGTTCTTAATAAACTCAGGGAACGGCTCGGCTTGATACGTCTCGTTCTTAGTTTTATTAACTATTAAGCCCGTATTAAAATCTATCTCTATAATATCTTTATCGCTGATCTTCTCGCTTGCCTCAGGGCATTCTAAAATTGCAAGGCCAATATTAATTGCGTTGCGATAAAATATTCTGGCGAAACTCTTCGCTATGACGCACGAAATACCTGAAGCTTTAATTGCTACCGGCGCGTGTTCGCGGCTTGACCCGCAGCCGAAGTTAAGTCCGCCGACTATGACATCGCCTTGCTTAATCTTCGCGTGAAAATCTTTATCTATATCCTCCATGCAGTGCGACGCAAGTTCTTTAGCATCCTGACTTGCCAAATATCTTGCCGGAATTATAACGTCAGTGTCTATATTATCTCCGTACTTATGCGCTTGTGCCATGATTTTTATTCGCTCCTCTCTAACATCTTCTATTATAAATATATAAATTCTATAAATTAAATTAATCTAAATTTGCCGGATGTTCTATATGGCCGGCTATGCCTGACGCAGCAGCGACTGCGGGCGACGCTAAATATACTTCGCTGTCGATATGTCCCATGCGGCCAACAAAATTTCTATTAGTAGTCGATACGCAGCGTTCGCCTGCTGCTAAACATCCCATATGGCCTCCTAAGCACGGCCCGCAGGTCGGCGTCGAGAACACACAGCCCGCATCTAAAAATATTTCAACATAGCCGCGCTTAATGCACTCTCTGTATATCTCCTGCGTCGCCGGAATAATTATTCCCCTAACGCCCTTCGCTAAGTGACGGCCTTTAAATATCTCGGCGGCTGCCTCCATGTCCTCTATACGCCCGTTAGTGCATGAGCCTATCACAACTTGATCTATCTTAATATCTTTACTTGAGCTATCACTTGCAGGCTTGGCATTCTCAGGCAAGTGCGGCCACGCGACCGTGCAGTCTATCTCATCAAGATTTAATTCTATCTCGCGCGCATATTCAGCGTCACTATCAGCTATTACTTCTTTATATTCTCTATTAACTCTGTTCTTTAAATATTCGCGCGTTAAGTCATCGCACGGGAAAATTCCGTTCTTAGCGCCGGCCTCGATTGCCATGTTGCATATAGTAAATCTGTCGGCCATAGTTAATTGCGCTATATCGCCGCAGAATTCAAGTGACTGATACCGCGCTCCGTCAACGCCGATTAAGCCGATTAAATATAAAATAATATCTTTGCCTGAAACATACTTGCGCTTATGGCCGGTAATTTTAACTTTAATTGCCTCGGGAACTTTGAACCATGTGTAGCCGACGGCCATAGCTGCGCCTAAGTCAGTTGAACCGACGCCGGTTGAGAATGCGTTTAACGCGCCGTAAGTGCAGGTGTGAGAGTCCGCGC
>JAFUXM010000278.1 GCA_017470785.1 Synergistaceae bacterium | reverse complement strand
TTTTTTATTTTATAATAAAGTTTAGTATTAAAAACTTTTGGATAGAAAGGAAGATTAGCGTTGCAGTATATAAATGTAGAAGTTAGTGATAGCATAGCGTTAATAAAATTTAACCGGCCTGAAGCTTTGAACGCGCTGAATAAATTAATGCTTAATGAGCTTGAAGAGGCGCTGAAGTCGAGCGTGAATAATAAAGAGATTAAGGGCGTTATTTTAACGGGCAGCGGCAAAAGCTTTATAGCCGGCGCTGACATAGCAGAATTTTTGAAGATGGACGCACAGGCGGCAGTGAGCTTTGCCGAGTATGGGCAAAATAATATTTGCAATCGGATTGAGAACGCGGCCAAGCCAGTTATCGCGGCGATAAACGGCTGGTGCTTGGGCGGCGGCAATGAGATAGCAATGGCCTGCGATTTAAGGCTTGCGAGCGCTAACGCGGTGTTCAGTCAGCCGGAGGCATCGATAGGCATCTTGCCGATGTGGGGCGGCGTTAAGCGATTAATAAGGCTTGTTGGTCTCAGCAAGGCCAAAGAATTAATTTTGACCTGCAATAAAATCAGCGCGGACGAGGCGTTGAGCATAGGGCTGATAAATAAAATAGTTGAGTATGATAATTTGCTTGACGAGGCTTATAGCGTTATGCGTAAAATTTTAGCAAATGCGCCGGCGGCTGTGAAGCTTGGCAAGGCGGCTTTGAATTACGCGGCTGAGTTTAGCATTCATGACGCGTGCGAGCTTGAGCAGAAACTGGCAAATCTTTTATTCTCGAGCGAAGACAAGAACGAGGGCATGAGAGCTTTTATCGAGAAGCGGCGGCCTGAGTTTAAAGATAATTAAATTATTTTATTTTAGATTGGAGCTGTATTAAGTATGAAGCATTTATTGCTTGCGGTTTTATTAGTTAGTTGTTTTGCGGTGAGTGCGTTTGCTGCGCAGAGCGCTAATGCTAAGGCGGACGTATTTTTCACGCGTGATATTAGTCCGGCGGGAATGATGGCGATTTATGAGAAGCTTGGCCGCGCGGCTGAGGGCAAAGTTGCTGTTAAGTTAAGCACCGGCGAGGCCGGTAACACGCATTATCTTTCGCCTGAGTTGATTAAGGATTTAGTGCAGAAAGTGAATGGGACTATCGTTGAATGCAACACGGCCTACGGCGGTTCACGCGCAAGCACGGCCATGCACAGGCAAGTAATTGAAGATCACGGCTTTAATAAGATAGCTAAGGTCGATATTATGGATGAGCAGGGCGAAATTAATTTGCCGGTTGAGAATGCGCTGCACTTAAAGAACGGCAATTATGTAGGTTCGCATTTTAAAGATTATGATTTCGTGTTAGTTCTGACGCACTTTAAGGGACATGCGATGGCTGGCCTTGGCGGAGCGTTAAAGAATATCTCGATAGGCATAGCGTCGTCTCACGGCAAAGTCGTAATTCATACGGCTGGGACTAAGGACTCCGGAAGTATCTGGTATGATGATCAGGACGCGTTTTTAGAGTCAATGGCCGAGGCTGCGAAAGCTGTTTCAGATAGTTTGGATCACGGCAAGCGCATTATGTATATTAGCGTGATGAATAAGCTTAGCGTTGACTGCGACTGCGACGGCAACCCGTCTAAGCCCGACATGCACGACATAGGCATACTCGGTTCGCTTGATCCGGTTGCATTAGACCAAGCCTGCGTTGATTTAGTTTATAACGCTCCGGACGGCAAGTCTTTAATTAATCGTATGGAGAGCAGACACGGCATTCACACGGTCGAGCACGCCGAGAAAATCGGCTTAGGTTCACGCGCTTATAATTTAATTAATATAGATTAATTAAAATTAAAATTTAAATTTAA
>JAFUXM010000277.1 GCA_017470785.1 Synergistaceae bacterium | reverse complement strand
GCGACAAAAAGCCCGGCAAGTTTTTAAATAAATCACGCAGCGCGTCATTATAACTTTCGCGCCACTGCTTGCTTAACTCCGCGCTTAACTTGCGCTCAAGCTTTAATAACTCCTTTTCAGGATTAGCCTTCGCGGCCTTGTTAATTTTAATATTTAACTGCTCCAAAATCAGCGACAGCCTCAGCCTCGCCTCGCGCTTGCCAAGCGGGGTTAGCTTAATACTCATGCTCATGCTCCTCGCTCAACGCCTCTTCTATTCCTAACATAGCTTTTAATAACAAAGCTTCTTTGTCCTGACTTCCCGCGCTCTTTGCAAGCTCTACAGCTCCGCTCTCATTGCTAAACTCTCCCGCCTGCAGCTTCGCAAGATAAACGCTCAACGGCAAATCAAGCCAGCTCGCAGCACTCTCGTCTTCTATCACAGTCAACGGATGATTTAATAATCTTGAAATTTCCTCGCGGGCTTCGCGCACTGTCAAGCCGCAATTGCAAAACGCGCTCAATACGCCCGACATGCTCTCAGAATTATTTACGCTCGGAGCAAGGCTCTTATATCTCCAATATCTAACGCCCGTGTATCTTGCACGGCCTTTCGGCTCAAAGCTCATCGCCGGGAATAATAACCTGTTAATTACAAAATCATGGTCGGCGCGTTCAGGCGCGAACACCTGCTCCTCTGCCACCTCGCGGCTCTCCCGCGCTGTAGCTCTCGTATAATCTCCTGTTAAGCCTACAAACACCGGCGGCAGTCTGAAGCTTGAGCGCACTTTCTCTCTATTAGCCTTATCGTAATTATCAAATAACGCGTCCTTCTGCTGCGCGTCGCTCAATGGCTGAAACTGCAAAGACACTCGCGGCTGCGAGCTGCTCGGGATAACTGCATCAAACGGCGCGGCTTCTATAACAAGCATTTTATTAAAGCCCTTTCGTCCCCGCATCTCATCGTTTACAAAGTCGCGTATTCTATCTACTGTCTTGTCGCCCAAAGTTCCCGCAACTAACAATGCAAGCGGCGGGACTGTGTTATTTTCAAAATATTCAAAATTAACTTCTTCGGCCGGCCGTGAACCCTCGACCGCTAATAAATTTCCAATCCAACGCGGCACTCCGTACGGACTATACGGACAATATAATTTAAAATGTATAATCTCATTCGCAGGAATAAAATCCGCGCTCTCTATCTTGCTTTCGCTCACATACTCTCCAGTCCGCGCGTCCATATATCTTGGGTCGCCGAACTCTTTAAAATAAGTTTTAATATTATTTCTAATTTGTACAAAGCGTCTAAATCTCTTGCGGCTCTCATAAGGCCTTAACTCATTGCTCGCGTCGTCGCGTATTAAATACGTCACCGGCGTATATTCACTATCAAGTTTAGTTAATCGCATCGTGTGGCCTTCAATATGCTCAATCCAAGCAATGTCGCCTTTACCGTCGCGAATTATTTCCCAGTAAGCATTGCCTAAAACTTCCAAATCGCGCCTTACACGCCGCCTTAATTGCGAGTACGGCAGCTCCTGATTACAAAACTCAAAGAAATGTAGAATGCTTTTGCGCTCATCTTCGGCCTCTTGCGTAGGCACCCCGTCATTTTCAGGGTCAGCTCCTCCGACAGGCTCAAGCGTAAAGCCGAAGCCATCAATATTAGTCACCATGGCTTCAACGCACTGAGATAAAATATTAGAATACTCCGGCAGTCTTACAAGCCTTTCTAAATCATACGGCGGCGCAATTATCCCAGCTCCGTAAAGTCCTATAAACGGGTCTTCGGGGATTTTTAAGCTAACAGGAAACTCGTTCTCGCGGCCTTTTATTATAGTTATTTTTTTATTGCTCATACTATCGCCGCCTTTCCTAATATAATATCTTTTATGCCGTCAATAACAACACTCGCGGGGACAAACACCGCGCATGACTTCCACAGCCCGCTGTTTTGTGTTTTATATCCATAACGCCGCATCCATTCACGCCCATAAGTCCAAAATGCCGCGCGTAAATGCTGAAACGGCAATAAATAAATTTCACGGCTGTCCTTGGGACTGAAAGTGAATAAAATTAAATCAACGTTGCTCGCATTGCTCAAAGTCCAGCCTATTTTGCCAGGCTTGTATCTTGTAGGTACAACGCTCCAACTCTCAAGGGCGAGCTCAGGCTCGTTATATTTCCAAAAGTGGGACGCGCCCTCCTCACGAGTTTTTGCGTCTATTCCGATTTTTGCTCCGCCGCTTAGCGTTGCTACATAATCAATCCCAGTCTTGTCAACCTCGATGTTAGTCTTGATAACACTTATACATCCCGGGATAATTTTCTTTAAAATCTCACAGTCAAGTTTTTCATGCTCTCCTAACGAGTAATTTAACTTTTCAACAAAAGAATGCACAGGCATTAGCCGTTCTCACCCCAAACCGACCAGCCCTCGCGCTCCTTTCGTCCGAATATGTCTATATAAGGCGCATAACTGCAGCTCTCAACAAGTTTATAAAATTCATCAGGCTTTGAACTGTGTTTATCTCCGCGCGGAGCTTCAAAATGCGTTCCGACGTCGTGACGCTTTAACGGCTGCGAACCTTTAACTCCAAATAAAATTTGCTCTGTGCTGCCTCTAAAATAATTCCCCATGCCAAAACTCGGCTTAACCCATGTCAAACAAGTTACATATCTAAAGCCCCAGCTCTCTAATAATTTAAATGCTTTCGGCAGGCTTCGATTAGTCACCCATAAATACAAATGACAATTTTCATCTGCAATTTTAGCAATCGGCAGCTGTTCTATTTCATTAATCGACATTGTGTGATAATCAGGTCTTGCACGCCCAAACTGATTAACATCGCCCTCGTCGCCCCAATCCCACGGCGGGTCTATTACTATCGTTTGGAACAAGCCCTCGGCCTCCAGCGGCGTTTTAAGCTCTTCTATTTTATCTGCGTTCTCTTGACGTTTATTCTCTCTCTGCTCTGCGCGTTCAGCCTGCTGCTGCTCTTTAATCTTCTTCATAACAGCAGCTCGTGAAACTATATCATCATTAGCTTTTGCCTCGGCTTTAGCTTGGGCAACAGCCTCGGGGTGCGCTGCTAACTGTTGAAAACGCTCCGCCTGCTTCGGCGTCAAACCGGT
>JAFUXM010000276.1 GCA_017470785.1 Synergistaceae bacterium | reverse complement strand
TGGAATAGGCTGCGCGTTAATCTTTATTGCAGTTTTAATGGTCGTGCTAAGACATTTCGTTAAATTTTAAAATTTTAAAATTAAAAATTAGGAGCGTTAAATAAAATTATGCTGAAATTATTATTCACGCGGCGGTTCATGCCGTTATTCATGACGCAGTTTTTAGGCGCATTCAACGATAATTTTTTTAAGAGCGCGTTAATTATGCTTATAACTTATAAGATCGGCGATGCTGCCGGTATAGACCCAAGGATATTAGTGAATGCAGCCGCCGGAGTTTTTATATTGCCGTTCTTTTTATTTGCGTCGCCTGCAAGCGATTTAGCCGACAAATATGACAGGTCAAGATTAATGCGCTGGGTAAAATTTGCAGAGATTATAATCATGATAGCAGCTGCAATAGGCTTTTATTTAAACAGCTTAGATTTTAAAATTATTGCAACTTGGTTTTTATTAAGCGTATTATTCTTAATGGGGGCGCAGTCGGCATTTTTCAGTCCGGCAAAATATAGCATACTGCCGCAGCATTTAAATCCTGATGAGATAATCGCAGGCAACGGGTTAATTCAAATGGGCACGTACTTAGCGATCTTAAGCGGCACGATAGCAGGCGGCCTGTTAGTCCTGCGCAGTGTAGTTATAACCGGAAACTTAGTCGTGTTGATAGCGCTGTTAGGCTGGCTGTCAAGCTTATTAATCCCGGATACAAAGCCGATTAATCCGAATTTGAAATTAGATTTTAAAATCAAGAGCGTGATAAATAAGACTATAAGCCTATGGCATGAAGTAACGCCCATGCGCGATGTATTTTTATCTATGCTGGCCATATCATGGTTCTGGCTGGTTGGAGCAGTGTTCTTAGCGCAATTCCCAACTTATGCAAAGAGCGTATTAAACGCCGACGAGAGCGTAGCCACTGCGTTCTTAGCGATATTCTCACTTGGAATTGGCTTAGGCTCTATGACCTGCGACGCTATTTTGAAAGGCAAGATCACAACCCGTTACGTCCCGTTCTCAGCCTACGGCATCGCAATCGCCAGCGTATTATTATATTTACTCAGCAATAATAATATAAATAATAATAATATAATTAACGCGCGGCAATTCTTCACAAGCTTAAGCAATTTGCCAATCCCGTTATGTTTATTTGCAATAGCATTCTTTGGTGGGCTTTACATAGTGCCGCTGTACGCAGTCATGCAGACCAAAGCCCCTGAGAGCAAAGTCTCCGGCGTGATAGCCTGCTCGAATATCAGCGACTCGCTCTTCATGGCCGTATCTGCCGTGCTGGCCAGCGTATTAATTGCGTTAAACTTCGAGATCGCCCAGATATTTTTATTAACCGGCTTATTAACTTTCATTATAGGCGTATTAATTAATTTAAAATTAAAAATTTAAAATCACGAGAGCTCCGAGCAATTTTAATTTAAAATATTTGCCCAGGGCTCTCAAATTTTTTATTAGCTAAAAGCTAAAAGCTTTAGGAATATCTTTGATTTTTTCAAGGTATTCGTTTACTTTTTCAGCATCCTGCTCATAATAACGCGCGGTCTTTTTTCGCGTGATTTTTAGGCGCTTCAATGCTTTTCGTAGCCGCTAATTTTTATTTTAAATTTTTAATTTTTAATCTGCTGCGTTCTCACTATTGCTATTGCTATCGCTATTGCCTTCAAGTTCGTCAAGTTCCTCGTTTAACGTCTCGCCTAAGAACTCGCTGCGGCGGCAAATGCCTTTAAGGCCGCAGCTCCGGCAGCGCTGCGAATTATAATCCGGCCTGAACTTGCCTGACTTTATTATCTGGCTGGCTATGCTCACCGCACACATGGCTTCGGATGCCCGCGACTTTACGCTCGGCGGCTCAGTCTTGGAGTTCTTTGCAGCCTGAATAAATATGTCTTTAATAATATTATTAAAAGTTCCGGCCGCCTGCCCGTCCTCAAGCCCTAAGAAATTTACGCCCGCAAGCTTTATGTTTTTATATCTATCATCATTCATGAACATCAAAGCATAGGCCGACAGCTGCAGCCCCGATCGAAATTCAAACACGCCGTTCTCTGCATCAGCTTCATCAAGTTCAAAATCATTTTTTAAATTATCTAACTTTAAATTATTTAAGCCATCGCTAACTAAAATATTATTTAAATTAATTTTAGTCTTGGCGTCATAATTTGCGCTCTTGCCGTGCTTATAGTCAGTGATGACCGCAAATTTTTCGCCGGTGTTATTATCAGCTAAGATCTCTATCCGGTCGCACTGCCCCGAGAAGCTTACGCGCTCATCATGTAAATTCAGCCGCAGCTGCGCCTCGTCCTCGAGTAAAATATCAACATGCCGGAAATTATTCTCGTAAAGCTTAGTAATTATATTAGCCTGAAAATTAATCAGCCGGTTAAATCTAAATTTAAAATTTTCAAGTCCGCGATTCTTTAATCTATAGTCATTTATAAATCGCCTGAACTCTTTATATTTATCCTGCTCGTCAGGCTCAGACTTGACTAAAAATTTATTCAGCTCATCATTCGCGATATTAGTAAATAAATTTGCTTTATCGTTATTTTTATTTAAATTTAATTTAAACTCGCGCCAGATATTTTCCCATATAGAATGAGCTAACGTTCCCCATTGCGCCGGCGTGACTATCTCAAGCTTCTGCTCATAAATATTTGATTTATTAAGCCGCCATGCAAACGGACATTTAAGCAAGCCGTCAAGATCGCTCGCTCCAAAGTGATTTATCGCATTATCATTTATGACCGGCTCTGAATTTTTAATAAACACGTCCGGTTTAGGGTCTATGTCTTGAAATACATACTCGTTGCCGCTGCCGGTTAAAATTTTTAAATTACTTAAATTATCTAATTTAATATTCTCAAGCTCGGGCATGTCGGCAAGCATACGATGCAAGAACGGCGTCTCGCTTAACGCCCGTTCTTTATCGTCGACCTGCGGCCTTGATATAATAGTCAAATCTTCACCGGTTAAAACTAACCGCCTGAATAACGCCTCACGCTGCGTTGTCTTATCCTGAACGCTCGGGACATACGCGCCGTTAAGTTCAATATTTTCGCGTTCTAAATCATTTAACAGCGGCGAAGCTGTGATTTTGCCCGGCCAAGTCTTCTGCGTCACATTAAGCATAATCCAGACCGGATACGACGCCAGCACCGGCGGCTGCCCTGTATAAACGCTTACAGCACCGTTAAGCTTCATCGGCGGCTTAGTAAACGTCTCACGTCTCCACATCTCAAGATAATTAAACGCCTCGTCGCCCTTTAATTTCTTATTAGCAGCTTCGCCTATGTCAGGATGCTTCTCGTGCAGCGCTAATACTTTATTGCCGATAGTCTCGATTGCTGAGGCCGTTAATCTCAAACTTTCGTCATACTCGCTGCCGATCTCGTTCAAGCGCATTAAGTCAAGCCATAGCCCTTTAGCGCTTAGCAAATCATAGTACGCTCTCATTAACTCTTCAGGCGTGCCGCCGGCTTTAATCTTATCGCAAAATATTTTAATAGAATTAACCGCGTTAAACGCAGTCTTATCATCAAGTTCTTGTAAATATTCAAGCCAGTTGTCAAGCCCCTGCGCCCCGCGCCTGAATGCCTTAAACACTGAGAAATTATTATTATAATTAAAGCACGGCTGCGTTAATAACATCGCAGTCTGATAATTCGGGAATAATAAATTATTTAAAGCTCTCAAAGCTGCTAAGATTTGCCCGGGCAAAGTCTGCGCAATGCTCACTCCGATATTAAAACAAAACGGGATCTTATAGCGCCTAAAACCCTGACTTATTGCGTCTTCACTTCCAGCTTGAATGCTCATGCCGATCTTATCAAAGCCCGGGAATTTCATTAAGCTTGCCAATTCGCCCTTGTCATCAGCCCATAGGCTCAGACTTCTTGCTATGGCTTCAGGCTCAAGCTCCGCCTCGGCTTGACTTATCTCCGCAACTTTTAAATTTAATTTTAAATTATTTTTATTATCATTATTAATATTTTTAATATCTATCAGCTGCGTCACTGCGTCGCGCAGATTATTTAAATTCGCTTCCGGCCTGATGATTATAATTTCTTTAACGCGTGATTTTAATAAATTCACAAGCTCAAGCTGGCTGGCCGTAAACGACATAAATCCAGTAAAAATTAATATATATTTACTGCCCCATGATTTTAAATTTTCTAATAAACTTGCTGACTCAGTGCAGAGCTGCGACGCGTCGAGCAAATTATTATTATTTAAATATTCTAAATAATTTACATAAGCGTCATGCAGCAGCCGTGATATAGCCTGCTCCGGCTCAATGCTATTAAGCAGCTGCTCCGGCCGCACGGCCTCGTTTAACAACTCATGAATATCACTCGATAAAATATCAAGAAAGCCGGGACGTTTTATCCCCGGCCAAGCCTCAAGCTCGTTATTTTTATCTAATATATTATTTAAAATATTATTTAATATTAATAAATGATCCGGCGGCGATATTACGCTCTTAGCTTTGCGCTCAGGCTTCATTTCATAACAAATATTTTCGTATAGCTCCTGCCACGTCCAAGCGATCTCGCCGTGACTGCCAGGGGCATAATAATTTCCGCCTGCGTGCTTATCACGCCATTCTCTGTCATGTCTTGACGGCACTATAAATTTCGCATTGCAATTTAATTTTAACGCGTAATTATTTACACGCGCGATAATATCATCAAGCTCGCTTGCTTGACTATAAGGGATTATTCTTAAAGACATTTTAATTTTTAAATTTAATTTTTAAATATACTGCTCGACTTGATCATGCACAACTATCAGCGAGTTAAAGTCCTCGATTTGAGGCCGCGTGATCATAATAGGCTCTTTAACATGCATGAACTGCACATCCTCACGGCGTATTGCATAGCCGCGCTCGAGTCTGTCCGTAAATCCTGCCGTGTTGATTATAGTGTTAGTCTGAACTATTCTCATAATTTTTCTCGAGGCAAAGCCTCTCAACCTCCATGTTGTGATTTATAAATTTATTTAAATAAATTTAAATTTATTATAACGCGTAAAATGCTTATTGCGTGCAAAGTTTAAAATATTATAATAATTTTAGTGAAATTAATTTTATTTAATTTTAAATTTCAATAAATTTCAGAAGGAGGAGTTTGTGTTATGATCACGTTTTTCATCGCGCTTGCCGCGTTGATCTTCGGTTATTTAATCTACGGCGCAATAATCGACCGTATGTTTGCGCCTGATGACCGGCAGACGCCGTGCGTTGTGCATCCGGACGGAGTTGACTATGTGCCGATTGGACCTGGCCGCGCATTCTTAATTCAGTTATTAAACATCGCCGGTCTTGGGCCGATATTCGGTGCGTTATCCGGCGCAATCTGGGGACCTTCAGTATATCTCTGGATAGTGTTCGGCACGATCTTTGCCGGTGCAGTCCATGACTATTTAGTCGGTATGCTGTCAATGCGCAACGACGGTGCAAGCGTCTCTGAGATCACCGGCAAATATCTCGGCTTCTCAATGAAGCAGGTCATGCGCGTGTTCTCAGTTGTATTGCTCGTAATGGTCGGCGTCGTGTTCATGGTCGGACCGGCCGGCTTGTTAGCTAAGATGATAGTCGAAGGCGGCGCGTCCATTGCCGGTGCAGCAGGCGCTGCCGGCGAAGCAGCAGGTGAGGCCGCATCATGGATACCCGAGAGCGTAGTATCTGCCATGCATTCTTTCGTAGCAACTATCACCGGCAAAGACTTAGCTGCAGGCGAAGTCTTGAGCGTCGCTGACTGGACGAAAGTCTTAACAGTTGTGATTTTAATTTATTACTTCTTAGCTACGCTGCTTCCCATTGATAAAGTTATCGGCAAGATTTACCCGCTGTTCGGCCTGTGCTTAATTATCATGGCGGTGGGCATTGCGGGCGCAACGGTCATGAATCATTTAAACGGCACCAAGCCGATGATCGAACTCTGGGAAGGATTTTATAATATGCATCCCAAGGGCGCGACGACGCCTATATGGCCCTTAATGTTTATCACGGTTGCGTGCGGCGCAATCTCCGGCTTCCATGCTACGCAGTCGCCGATGATGGCACGCTGCTTAACGTCAGAGCGTCAAGGCCGCTTCGTGTTCTACGGCGCAATGGTAGCTGAGGGCATCATAGCGCTTATTTGGGCATCAGCCGGTATAGCGTTCTATAATGCGACCGACGGCGGCTTCTCCACTGCGAATTTACTTGCAGTCGGCGGCGGAAATTCTACGTCAGTCTATGAAATTTCAGTCGGCTTATTAGGCACAGCAGGCGGTATCTTAGCGCTCTTAGGCGTTGTAGCTTGCCCGATTACATCAGGCGATACGGCTTTCAGATCAGCGCGTTTAACTCTTGCTGACTGGTTCAAGATCGACCAGAAGCCTTTCATGCCGCGCCTTGCCTTAGCTCTGCCTTTGCTTGCAGCAGGCTACGCAATTTCATTTATAAATTACGGCGTTGTATGGCGTTACTTCTCATGGTCGAACCAGACGTTGGCCATGATAGCTTTATGGGCCGGTGCAGTGTACCTTGCGCGTAACGTCAGCGCGTGGCGCGGCTTCATCGCAGCCATTCCGGCGTGCTTCATGACTGCCGTTAGCTTCACGTATCTGTGCTATGCGCCTGAGTGCTTTAATTTTGCTGTGAAATTTGCTGACGGCGTCGAGTTCTGCGGCATCAGCATGAACGGCGTAACTCTCTCGTACGCAATAGGCATTATATTTGCCATCGCCTTTATGTGCATCTTCATCGGCACGTTCAGAGCCGCCGCATGGCTTGAGAGTGAAAAGAAAGCATAAAAGCTTAGCTTAAATAATTTAAATAAATAAATAAGCCAGCTCGTAAATAATTCGGGCTGGCTTTAATTTTAATTAATTTTAAATTCTTTAATTTTCAGTGTGCGGCAATTCTCAGCCAGAGCCCGCACTGTGTGTGACGGCAGACCGTTTGGCGCCGTCATGTCGATCTCAAGCTTGATATTAAGAGCGCTGTCTGGTATAGCTGCAAGCTGCGAAATTATATACTCGCTGATTTCTTTAACGCTCTTATTTACACTGCTTGCATCTAAATCAGCACTCAGCTCAAAGTGCTTTGAAACTTTAGGCTTATTATCAGGCTTATTATCAGGCTCGATAGGCTTAATAATAGGCTTGTCAGGCTTGTCAGGCTCAGGCTCATTCAAGAGCCGGTCGGCAGTCTCACGCTTGACTATAAAGCTTTCCAAGCTCACGGGCTGCTGCGTATCATAACTTAAATCTATATACTCGCCGGTTTGAGTTTTGCCGGCAGCAAGCGCGAAATATTTTCCAGTCAGGCCGTCTTTTACGGCAGCAATTAAGACCTCAGAGCCGGTGAGCCTTGGATTATAGCAATACTTGCATAAATTATCCCAGAGCACAGCTATACTAATATCTTGAGCTTTATAAAATTTATCGAGATGATTATTCAGCAGCACCGCGTTCCACTTAGGCACAACCGCGCCGTCACTGCGCATTGCTTCCTGCACTCTGGCGATAATATTATCTTGGCCGGCAAGCTTTTTAGCATTAAAATTAATTTTCTTAAGATCGCTTATATCGCAGCTGGGAACTATAAGCCATGACCACGTATCGAGCAATTTATTATTCACGCTGCTGCTATAATTTCTGATCTGCGCGGCGGCCTCTCTGACCTGCGCGGCGCCTAAGTTCAACAGCTCTTTATCCCTATCGATAGACAGCCAAGCTAAATATAATTTTACTTCGCCGCGTAAGTCCTCAAGCTTTGCTTTGTCAGGCGCAATAAACACCAGCATATTCTTGTAAATTCTTTCGGCGCTGCCGCGATGAGCTAAGACAGCCTGACATGAATTTAACGCGGCGTTAAGATCACGGCTGCTTGCGTCGAATGCACAATCCGGCGCCATGATAACAAGCCTTAAAGCCTGAGTGTCCGGCACATCCTGCGCCGCACTCTGCAAATTTGCAGCGCTTAATTTATGCAGAGCAGCAAAAGGCGCAGCGCATTTTATATTATTTAACAGCTTCTTAATCTCGATATCTGCGTCAAAATCGCTCTTGCCTTTCGCGCGGTCGGCGGCAGTCTTGCGCAGGGTCGGCCGCATGTCGTACCAAAATCTTGTGCCGTCCCTGTATAAATAACTCGATGCGTTTTGAAGTTCGTTTAACGCGTCATTAAAATCTGATATAGTCTCGCCGGGCTGGACTGCACCAAGTCTTATGCGCTTAATATCAATGCCTCTGACCGGGTCAGACGCGCCGCTGCTGCCTAATGCGCCGCCAGGTGCGCTGCCGAGCATGACTGTACGGGAAACCCGCCGCGCCGCAGTCTTGCCGCCGAAGTGCGGCGTATGCTTGTCAAGCTTGTACGACAGAGAATTTTCACCGTCGATCTCGTTGTCTATCACCGCGTTCCATGCGTCATGGCCTTCTAAGTTCCGGATCAGCTGCTCACGGATTATATTATTTGCGAATATCATAGCCCCGGGCATAATTAACTGGCTTGAATCGCCAATCAGCCATAGCTCATGAATTAACGCCGCCATCAGCTTTAAAACGCCGCGCGTCCGCTGGAAGTCCTTCAGCGTCGACCAATCGTTATATAACCGGTCAAATAGCTCAGGATGTATGGGATAACAAGATACAATTCTTTGCTTGTATTGACTGTCTTTGGTCTCAACTGGGAAATCATTTGCATTATTTGCATACATATCTACGAATTTCTTAGCCGTTTGTTCACGGGCTTGATCGTTCTGACAGTCTAAGAACAGCCTGCGCCGCACGACTTCAAAGCCCTCGGCGGCTTCAACCGGCTTACACGCAGCTTCTAACCGGCCAAATCGTTGCTCAAGCATAGTCACGGCCTGTTTGCCTTTATCACTGCCGTACTCGTTAGCTGACGCAAGCAGCGATGCAACTACCATGCTGTTCTTGCTGAGCCTTGCCGCTTCAGTTATCTCTTGAACGAACACTGCAAAATTTTCGTATGTGCCGCCCGGCAGCTTTACGCCTAAGCTTTTAGAATCATACGGCAGCTTCACAGCATATGCTGCAAGCTCATCGAGCAATATTAAGCACGGGCCGCAGGCGTCAAATAAATTTCTTAAAATATCTTTGCCGGGCGATATGCCGGCTTCGTCAGCCTTCATAACATAGTTATATAATTCGGGATTATTTGCGCTCACTGCAAGCTGCGCCGCTATGCTGCCCCAGACCGTGTGAATTTTAATATTATCGCCCAGCGCCTCTAAACTGTGAGCTTCAGCAGGATTGTCTTTAGTCCCGTCGAATACGGCAATATTCACTTTAGGTATAGCCTCTATGCCGGCAGCACTTAAAATATCTGCAAGCTCTTTAATTTGCTTGATATTAAATCGGCCGCGCATCAAGTGATACAGCGCAAGCATACTGTGAGTTTTGCCGCCGCCGAATGAAGTCCTAAGCTGCATTACCGGCTCGCCGCCAAGGCCGCTTAACCGCCTTAACGCCTTTACTAACAGCTCTTTAAGGCCGCCGGTGATATACGTGCGCATAAAAAATTCAGCCGGATCAAGATACTCGATGCTGCCGCTGCCGTCAGCCACCTGCGATAAGTCGGCCGCAAACTCGGCGTTATTATAGCGGCCTGCTGATACATCAGGATGCGGCGTAATGACACTGCGCCAGCTCTGCAAATTATTATTAATAATATTTGCATTCATTGCCTGAATATCTCTGTCCTTCAGGTTAGTCATCAGCTCGCTGATTTTATCAGCTGATTTTTGATCTATTGCCGCACAAAGTTCTTTCATCATGTACAGCGAGTGTATCGTCTCGTAATACTCAAAGTCCTCGCCGCCGATGTGCTTTAACTTGTTGCATATCGTCCAAAGCGACGATGCTTTATCCCTGCAGTCAAAGACAAGCATAGAGCTAAATAAATCATGCCAGTAAGTTTTAAACAGACTGAACAGCCGCCTAATATCAAGCCTGATAAGCAGCTGGTCACGGGTGCCGCTTTTGGGCAGCTCCTCACTGTGCGGAACTTTAGTCAATACTGCCTCGCTCCACCAGTCCGCACCGTAAGCGCCCATAAGCTTCTCAGCTATATATTCAGCCATCACGCCCCGCAGTATATCGAATCCATGCTCTAACAGCTCACGATTTGACGCCATGATAAATTACTCTCCTTTCTACTTTATATTTTATATTTTATATTTATAAATCTCCAATCATAACTTGCTGGCCTGATGTATCTTTATGTTCCTTGGCGGCCTTCTCAATCGACGGCCAGTAGGATACCAGCGAGTTATAGGCCAGCGTCTCTTGGCTGTCGCCCATGCGGTCGGCTATGTTATATAGTCTATAAGCAAGCGATTTAATCTTATCAGCCTTGGCCGAGCCGTCAGCGCTGTTAATTATTGCCCATAGTATCCAGCCGCTGGCCAAGCCGCCGCCTTCTTTAAGTGCATGAACCAGCAGCTGCGTCAAGAACCAGATATTGCCCTCACGGCCTTTAATTAAAGCCGGCGCCTTCTGCAGCCATAAATTATCACGGGCTATAGCCTTTATATCACAGTTAAAATCTTCACGCCTGATTAACTTAACTTCGCCGCCCTGCTCTTCAAGTATGCCTTTATCATCAAGCGGCTTAAGGCTGACGTTCTTTGCCCGGGCAAGTACGTCAGCATCACCGGCTTTAAGCGCTGCATAGCCTTTTAATTTATACAGCTCTATGCAGAACAGCGTCTCTTTATCAACGTTATCAGCCTCGGGATCAAGCAGCTTGTCAAGCTTATCGTTGATTATCTTTAGCGCAGCCCTGACGGTTAAAGACGTGCCGTCAGCGTTATTAATTACATGCTCATACTTTGAGTACACGGCCATACCCGGGCCTATCGCACTCTGCGCCATATCAACCGGCGATATGCTGCCCTGCTGCAGCTTGGCCACCGCCGGCTTAAACTCACGGTCAAGCTCAGCCATAAATTCGCCCCGCGATATGCTGCCGACATTCTTATCACGCTTGCGGCAGACTAATATAATAGAAGAAGATAATGCGCTATTCTCAATGCTGTTAGTTCTGCCCTGCCTTTCTGTTTTCATCGGCCAAGTGCCGGTTATCATGAAGCCCGCATTGATTATTGCGTTAAGCATAGTCTCCCAGCCTGAAGACGCCGTGCCGTCATCTTCCCTGCTATCCTGCTGCTTGTACGCATAGTATATAGTGACCGGTATATCATCCCGCGCATAGCTGTATAAATTTTTGCAGACCTGCGACATACCTTGTTCAAAGAAATTCTTTGCAGCCTGCATATCGCCGCCGTGTCTATACGGTGCAGCGATAAGCTCATCGCTCTTGGGCGTGGCCATGTAGCTAAGCACATCAGGATATACATCATGCAGATTGCGCCTGAGCCATGTATAGAAATAATCGCTTAAATCAGCGTAGCCTATATTATCGTAATAGGGCGGATCAGTCGAGATCATGAGATTTTTTAAACTTTCATCGAACTCTTGAGCCGGAAACTGCATGGCTATGCCCTCGCCCTTGCTCGGTAAAATATTAATACACTCAATAACACTTTTAGCATTATGACTAAAACAGCCGGTAGAATTAGAGAACGGGTTAGCTTCCGCAAAGTTCCATACCATAGGGATTGCTTGCCTTGCAAATGTATTGCGCATCTTTTCACCTGAATTAACCCAACCGCAAATACTTGAGTGAAAGTCTGCCAGCTTGTCGATTATAAACTCCAGATACACGCTCACGTCATTTGCATATTGCATAGCTGCTTGCTCATCGAGGCCGGAAGCTATGCCGTCGCTTTTAATTTCATCGCGCACAGCCGGAATTAAATCGCACAGCGTCACAAGCATTGTTAGCTGCCGCGGCGTGAAGAGCTGATGCCAGTGCGTGAAGCCATAGCCGCGGCCACTTACAAGATTCATCGACTCCTGATTCATCTCCTGCTCGGGATAATCTGCCGGCCTATCGCACATGCTGGCTTTAAGCTGCTCATCATCAGGGTCAAGATACAAACGGCCATTAGAGCCTTCAGCAACTACGGCGGTCAATCTTGCGCCCATACGGCCTGCCGTTGCCTCATCTTTGAGATACTGCGGCCCTGCTGCTGCGCCGCACTTCGGACACACAAACGTAGCTTTGACTGATGCCTTCGTGCCGTTCTTAGCGCTTGCCGGGACTGGCTCACCGTGTGAACAGCTGCGGACGTGGAAATCAAATCTATTTGCGGCCTCGTCAAATTCAAGCTCGATATAAGCCTCGTGATTTTTCTTGCTCGACAGCACGAACGATGTCATGAGCGGCAGTTCGCAGCCGCAGGCCGGATTTGGACACTTGACCGTCCGCGCCCACAGCCAAGCTATGACAGTTCTATTATTATTTTCGCTGAGTGTAACGGGCGGATACAGGGCTGCAAGTTTAGCATAGGCTTTATCTTTAAGTTGAGCAGCATAATATTTAACGTCCTCGGCCAAGCCGAACGTGCCGCTGCCGGCTGTGATGCTGCGCTGCGACTCGGGATTGACCGGCGGCTTGTTACAATACTTGGGCGGTATCTCAATCATGGCCTTATTAATCATCACTGCAATCGGATTTAAATCATGAGCGTGAACTTTCAGCCCCAGCCGCTGACCTTCCAACGGTATCGACCCGCCGCCCGCAAACGGATCAAACAGCTCCGGAAGCCTCGCAGAGCATAATTTATCTTTACTATAATATTTAGCTATCTCGGCCTTGGCTTGCTTTAATATATCCTGATTATTAATATTTTCCCACTGGACGAGCTTGCTGATAAAGTCTTCAAGTCTCTTGCGTTCGGCCTGCTGGGCTTCTTCAGTTTTAAATATCTCCGGATGCGCCGACGGGTCATCAATCAGCGATGCAAATATTACAGCCCTGACTGCTGCCAGCGGTCTACGCGCCCAGTACAAGTGCAGCGTTGACGGATGCCCTTGATGAATTGACTTCTCCCGCGCTGCCGCCGTGTTGATTGCCTCAAGCGGCAGCGCAACTTCAATCAACTTCTTCTTATATATAATAACCAGCCTCCGAGATTTAAATTTAAAATTTGCGTTGCACCTATTTTAAAATTAAATCATCATGGCTGGTAGCGTAATATTAATTAAATCAAGTTTAATTTAAATTATGAAAGTATTCTGATATATAATTTCAGCCTGATTTAACAAGCCGCTTATATTATAGTTCACGCTTGCGGCTGAGAAGTCGGGTACGGCTGTGAATGGATGCTTCAAGTAAGTTAATCTGCATAGGCAGGTATTGACCTGCAAGTCCCGTACGGTCTCGACCTCGGCCAGTGCAAGTATAAAATTATCAGGTGAATTTAACGCCATCTTAATTTCATTTGCAGTGACCGTGACAGTAGTTGCGCCTTTAGCTCTGCCCTTGACCTCGATTAATCGCAGCTTATCTGCGCTTGAGTTATAACTTGAGTTATCGCTTAATTTAGAATTTTTAGAATTTTTAGAATTTTTAGAATTTGTAGCAGATGATTCTATATCATAGCCGAGCTTGGCCGCGCTGACGTCCTTAGGCACAAAGCCGAGCGTGCGCTCCGCCTTCATGACTGCCTGCATAGCTGCAAGTTCAATTCGGGTTTTGAGGCTGCTGTTATTTGCAAACGTATCTCTGCCCATAAGCTTATCAAGCAATAATTTTGAAATGATTAACGCGCCGCCGATTATTTTAGGCGGCTCAGCTGATATACTGCTCTCAAGTTCAAATTTATCAAGCCTTGCGTTTAGCCTGGCCTCACGTTCAAGCGCCTCACGCTCCGCGTTCTTCGACGTTAAATTATTTTTAATCCTGCTCTTGCCGGAATTTTCCTGCTTGCGCAGTTCATCAGCTTTATTGCTCCAGTATGTAATCTCAGCCTCGAGCCGCGTTACTACGGCGAGTTTAATTTTATCAAGTTCGGCCTGCCGCCGCTGCTTAACTTTACTCAAGCTCTCCGGTATGATATGCAGGACAGCATAGTTTAACGCAGTATTCTCGATGCTGCTGTCTGCAAGCTTATCAGCGTATTCACTTAATATAACTTCGCGCTCGGCCAAGCTTGCAGCTCTATAATCAAGATACGGTGCCGGGCCGGTGCTGCTGATTGCAGTATCACTGCCGTCAACAAGCTCAATGAAATTCATATTTTTATAAATAATCTGGCCCAGTCCGTCTTTAATCTCGTGCTGCACAGCGAACAGCAGCCGCGCGTTGAAACTTAAATCATTTTCGTCTATCAACACCGCGCCGCGTTTAATTAAATCGCGGCTGCGCTCAAGCGTCATGTCAATAACGGTCTTAAACAGCGGATGCGCCGGCGTGATAAATTCAGTATTAATATCTTTAAGCGATTTATCAAAGCAAATGCGCCCGTACTTAGCGTCAAGATTATTTTTAAAGCCAGTTATTTTATATATGCCGCGCTCTTGCAGAGGCTTGATATTGCCGCCGAGCTGTTTAAACGCCTCGATAAAGAACGCGCTGATAAAATGCGGCTGAAGTTTATTTGCCTCGCTGCGCTCCAAGTCAGTTTTAATCTGCGTTATGCTCTCTATGCTAAAACTATTTTTAACTAATGCGTTTTGACTTAATAATTTTTTAATCTCATCAGTGTTAAACGAATGTTCGACAGTCTCGTTGAGTTTAGCTCTGACTTCGGGATCATTGCCGTATCTAATTGCTTTAATCAGCAAATCGCGTAACGGCTCATCGCCGAACTTAATTTCGCCCAGCACGTCAAAGACTTTGCCGCCGAGAGCTTTGCGCTCTTCTTCAAGTTTTGCAAACAGCGTCAAGAACACGTCGCCCTCGCGCGTATCGCGGGCAAGCAAGTTCCATAAATGACAGACCTCAGTCTGACCAATTCTGTGAATGCGGCCAAATCTCTGCTCAATTCTATTTGGATTCCACGGCAAGTCATAATTCACCATCAAGTGCGCACTCTGCAAATTAATGCCCTCGCCTGCCGCGTCAGTCGCGATTAAAATTCTTGAATTAACATCATTTTTAAATATATTTTCGGATTTTGCCCGTTCATCACGCGTCATCGACCCGTGTATAGTCAAAACTTTAACTGCGTTATTATTGCCCAGCAGCGAGTTAATTTTATCGGCCAGATAATTTAACGTATCTCTATGCTCAGTGAATATAATTAGCTTCTCGTCTTTAACTTTTTTAAACTGCTGATTATCCTGCAGCAAGTGCGACAATTCATTCCATTTCTTGTCATCGCCTGAATGCCTGACTATATTAGCCTGCGCCTCAAGTTCTTTTAACCGGCTGATCTCCTGCTCGAGTTCATACTTAGACCGTGACGCTGACGCCCGGCTCGCCGTCTCATCCTCAAGCAGCTCACGGTCAGCAAGCTTCAGCTCATCGTTATTATAATCATCATAATTATTATTAAAATTATTAAGCGCATTAAGCTTTAAATTGCGCTCAAGCCGTTCACGCCTGCGCTTCAGTGATTGATAGATTGCCTCCGGCGACGAAGCCAAGCGTCTCTGAAGCACAGTCAGAGCAAAGCCGACCATGTTTCTATGATTGCGGTCAAGTCTGTCCGCCCGGTTAAATTCATCCCGCACATAGGCAGTCACGGCCTCATATAAATTTTTTTCCTGCTCCGACAAGTCATAACCTACAGTATAAGCTCTGCGCTCTGGGAATAACGGCTTGCCGCTGAACGTAACCAAGTCCTCTTTGACCAAGCGCCGCATCACGTCCTGCACGTCAGCCCGCGAGTTAGCATGTGCCGCGCCGTCATATCTAT
Organism: Synergistaceae bacterium; assembly: GCA_017470785.1. GTDB lineage: Bacteria > Synergistota > Synergistia > Synergistales > Aminobacteriaceae > JAFUXM01. The sequence continues at coordinate 2,382 of JAFUXM010000276.1, read as the reverse complement.
CCGGGTCTATCAGCGACATGAACTGCTGAAATTCTTTATCATTGCCGTTGTGAGGCGTAGCAGTCAATAGCAGCAAGTGCTGCGTTCTATGCGCGACAACTTCGCCGAGCCGGTAGCGCTTAGTATAGTTAATTTTATTGCCGCTGATGCTGACGGCTAATTTATGCGCCTCGTCTATCACGGCCAAGTCCCAGCGCACAGCCTTAAGCTTATTCTGCAGCTCTTCATCACGAGCCAGCTTATCAAGCCGCGCTATGCAAAAATTTAATTCATTAAATATATTGCAGTCTATAGCTGCAGCTTTAACTCGATCGCTTGTCAATATCTCGAATTTAAGATCAAACTTGCGGCGTAATTCTTCCTGCCACTGCTCGGCCAAGCTGCCCGGCGAGATAATTAAACAGCGTTTTAAATCAGCCCGCATTACAAGTTCTTTAATCAACAGGCCGGCCATGATAGTCTTGCCTGCACCCGGGTCATCCGCCAGCACGTACTTAAGCGGCATCTTCGGCAGCATATCTTTATACACCGCCATAATCTGATGAGGCAGCGGCTCAATCTCAGACATGTGAACGGCCATATACGGGTCAAATAAGTATGCTAATTTTATTCTATTCGCCTCGAGTGCAAGCTTCAGCGCGTTGCCGTCAGCATTAAACTGCCATTTAAGGCCGCGCTCGGCCTTGCTAAGTCCAGCCGCATCATCACGGAACAGCAGCCTATTGCCTAATGTGCCCGCATCGCTTCTATACACAACGCTTATAACGTCGCCATGATTTTCAACGGCCAAAATCTTAGCCGCGCCGCTGCCATCAAGACCTTTAATTAAACTCCCGACCGTAATATCTTCAAGCTGCAAAATTTTTAGCTCCTTTTTTAAATTTAAATTTAAATTTAAGACAGCAAAGCGCCGGATAAATAATTCCGGCGCTTGAAATAAAATTAAATTAATTTAATTAAATTATCTAATATTCATGTTGCCGTGGGCGCGGCCAGTGAACCTTACGTCAGGATCATACATCGCAGCCGCACTTATAACCGGCACAGCGAAGCTGCCTTTACTCACTGCCCGAACTTTAAACCCGTAAGACTTTTCGCCGCTGAGCCTGTCAAAGAATAATACAATTCTGTCGTCGCGGATGTCGCTCACAACTCCGTAAGAATTATTATTCCCGCTCTCATCATCGCCGCCGAGTCTTGGGTTCTCGATCTCAAGGCCGGCCGGCAGCATACAAGTCACGGCTAAATCATTAACCGGCATCGTCGGCGTGACCGAGATTAACACGTTCATACGCGTACCCTGCTTAATCGGCTTGCTAATGTCTATCACGTTATTCTTCTCGTCAAGCCAGATTTGCTCGACGTTAAGACCTTTACGCTCGGGCTTGGGCATGTGAAGCGGCATTCCCGCAATGCTCCACGCGTAATAGCCGCGCCCCCTGCCGGTGACATTAAGCTCTAAGCTATTATTATTAATATCTTTAATATCAATATTAACCGGCTTGCCGGACTTAAAGCTTGCAAGCTCTTTGCCCTGAGCAGTTAAAGATGCGCGCAAATTATTTTTGCCGCCTGCGCCGCTTAAAATATTATATCTAGCCAGCGCCATTAACGCCGCCGCGTTGTCCTGCGTGCCGTAGTACGAACCCTTGCCTGAGAGATCAGCGAGTTTAACAGCAAGTTCAGTCGTCTCACGAGCCTGCGCGTCGATCTCAAGCCATAAATTTAATAATATAGCCGTGTTGCGAACCTGCGACTCGTACGTGCCGCCGCGGGCGCTGTTGCCGTCAAGCTTCACGCTGCGCAGCGCATCAGGCCGCCCGTCTATTAAAGCCTGCGCTCCGGCAAGATAGATAAGCCCCGACGGCCTCATCATGTGCCTGTTCTCGTTCAAGTACTGAATCCAGCCCAGCGGCTTCTCGCCGTACAACGCAAGCACATAAACGCCATAGGCCTTGGCTGTGAAATCATCACGCGCATCCGAGTCATTATCATAAGCATTAAGCGACGGCAGATAATTTCTAAGCCAGTTTAATACACCGTCCAACATATCTTCAGGATAATTAATTCCGGCATCCCGCGCCTCGATTAAGAAATGCGCTGCATAGACGCTCGCCCAGTTATTGCCGATTTGCACGCCGGGCCACATAGCAAACGACCCGTCGTATAACTGCAAGGCCTGAATGCGGCTCAACGCGCTTTGCGTCTTGACGCTCACGGCATCGGCGTTAATTAAATCAGGATCGATCTCGCTTATAGCATCCGGCAAAATTAAGAACGGCCACGCGCTTGAAATAGTCTGCTCGAGGCAGCCGTACGGGTAATTTAATAAATAATTCGCAGCCTTCGTAACGTCAACAGCCGGAGTATCTGCAAGCGTTA
>JAFUXM010000029.1 GCA_017470785.1 Synergistaceae bacterium | reverse complement strand
CTATGACTAAAATTAAAATTTATTGCGCTTGCAAATTTTTATTTAATTAATCTCGCCTGTGCTGAAAAATTAAATTTTATTGCGCTTGCAAATTTTTATTTAATTAATCTTGCCTGTGCTGAAAAATTAAAATTTATTGCGCTTGCAAATTTTATTTAATTAATCTTGCCTATGACTAAAATTTAAAAATTTAATTTAAACTTGCCGCGTTTCTTGCCTGAAAAATTTTTATTAACTTGAAAGAATTTTTAAAAGATGGTCGGGGCGAGAGGATTCGAACCTCCGACCTCACGGACCCGAACCGTGCGCGCTAGCCAGACTGCGCTACGCCCCGAACTGAACGCAAATATAATATCACGGAAATTAATTCGTGTCAAATTTTATTTTACAAATAAAAAATTTTACATAACGCAGCTTGAATAAGCTATAATAAATTTTAAAGTTTTGTTTAGTCCTTTAGCGACTGTTAAATTTTTAAAATTTAATTTTAGCGAGGTTTTAAAATGCGAGACTATATGAATATTCTAAAAGCTGTCGAGGACTCCGGTGTGAAGGCGTGGCTTGTCGGTGATACGGTGCGCATGATCGAGATGGGAATGCAGCCTAATGTTATCACGATGGCGCTTGACACCGACGATTTATTTAGAGCAGCTGCGGCGTTGGGCGCAGGAACGGTCGATGCACGCGGGCCGTTCCCGGCACTCAGAGGCGAGATTAACGGCACGCCTTTCAGGGGCTTCTCACTTCAGGGCGGCTCAATCGAAAATGATTTAGCACGCCGCGACTTCAGCATCGAGGCAATCGCAATACGCAGCGACGGCGGCATAGTCGATCCGTTCGGCGGAATTTTCGACATCCGCAATAAAGTCTTGAGGCTCACCGGCGATGATATAGATTTAATTTATAAAGACCCGTTAAGAATAGTCAGAATGCTGAGGCTTGCTGCCGAGCTCGAGATGGATATATTCTGGAAGACTGACGCTGACATCCGCAAATTTTTAGAGACGCACGCAGATGTAATGAATGACATGCCGCTGGAGCGCTGGGGCCGCGAAATTATTAACGGTATGAAGCGCAGGCCGTGGCGGTTTATTAGATTCTGCGACAGCTATAATTTGCTGCCGTTTTTCTTAAAAGATTTAGATAATTTAAAGAATGTTAATGATAATAGTAATAAAGTCAACGAGTACGGCAAGCCCTACACGATTTTTGATCATGTATTAGGTACGCTGCATGTTATTGAGGATCGGCTTGATACTCATAAAATTATGCAGCGCGACGCGTTTATTTTAGCCGGACTTTTCAGCAGAATTAACACTCGGACTTTGGATGAAGTTAATGATCCCGAGAAGCGCAAAGTGACTGACAGGCTTATCACTGAGTATTTAACTAACTGGAACATTCCGTCGGATGTTATTAATGAAGTGATCTCGATTATAGGCAGCTATAACTTGTTCTATAAGCCGATAAGCGAAGAGCAGTTATGCAAATATATTATTGAATATGATGCAGTTGCAGTTGAAGTTGCGCGTGAGTTCGCCGCGTGCATTGCCATAGCTGAGAAGAGACCTGAAGAGACGCTTGAAATTTTAAGAGATAACAGGTGGAATTTATCGCAGGTGTTAAGACGCTTTGACAAAGTTACAGAGCAGATGAGCGGCGCAGAGAGATATTTAACAGGCCGCGAGATAATGAACATACTGCACATAGCGCCGAGCAAGCGCGTAGGCGAATTGCTTGATGCGTTGGACTTCGCAGTCGGCACAGGCAAAGTATGCAGCCGCAAAGCCGCCGAGCAGTGGCTGTTAAGCAACGCGTAAATTAAATTAAATATTAAATTTTTATTTTTATTTAATTATTTAATTTTAATTGAATGAAAAGCGAAGTAAAAGATTTGCCGCAGGATACTATCGCGGCGGTCTCTACAGCGCAGGGCGAGGCCGGCATCGCAGTTATACGCATGACCGGCCCGGCCTCTGCCTCAATAGCCGAGAAAATTCTACGCCTTCCCAAGTCTTTAAATAATTTTAAATTTATAAATTCGCGTGTTATGAATTTAGCGGCGTTGTATTTGGACGATGCGCCGCTTGATTATGTCTTGGCCGTATATTTTAAATCGCCGTTAAGCTTTACGGGTGAGGACATGGTCGAGATACACACTCACGGCGGAAGTTTAATAGCTAAGTTATGTTTAGAGGCGTTATTAGACGGCGGCGCAAGGCTTGCAGAGCCCGGCGAGTTTACAAGACGCGCATTTTTAAATAATAAAATTGATTTGTCGCAGGCCGAGAGCGTGCTGGGCATAATTAAAGCTAAAAGCGAAGAGGCGTTAAAGTCAGCTGCGCGGGTTATGGCCGGTGAGCTTTCTAATCAAATACTTGCAATTCGCGATGATATTTTAAATATTCAGGGCAGTATAGAGATCGGCCTTGACTTTCCCGAGGGCGAAGAGCCGCTGATAAATAATTTAGAGCTTTTAGAGCAAGCTGATAAATTAAATTTAAAATTAAATAATTTAATTGCTCAGTGCAGGACGGGCTGTTTATTACGTGAGGGCGCAAGCGTTGTTATTGCAGGACGGCCTAACGTCGGCAAGTCATCGCTGCTGAATGCTTTGTTAAATCGCAGGCGTGCAATCGTAACTGACTTGCCCGGCACGACACGCGATATTATAGAAGAGGCTATTATAATAGAAGGAGTTTATGTCAGGCTGACTGACACTGCCGGCCTTCGCGAGACTGATAATATAATCGAGGCTGACGGAATTAATTTAGCCCGTGAAGCTTTGAGCAATGCGGACGTTAGGCTATGGCTGATGGATGCAAGTCAAGAGTTCAGCGGGCAGGATATTTTATATTTAAATAATTTTTTAGATTTAAAGCTCGATAATTCCGTAATAGTTTTAAATAAAGCTGACATAGAGCGTGATAATAATAATTTAGATTATTTAAATAATTTAAATTATATAAAGATATCGGCTAAGACGGGCTATGGGCTTGAAGATTTAAAAAAATTAATTATAAGCTTGATAGTTAAAGACGGAGCTGTGAACTCGGGGCTTAATGTATCAGCAGGGCAGCTTGAGGAGCTGAAAGCATGCGCTGAAAATTTAGCCGGAGTTAAAGAGGCAGTATTGATTAATGCCGGTGAAGTGATCATTGCGGATTTATTAAGCGCGGCGCGTCTAAGCCTTGAGCGCGTCTTGGGAATTGAGAGCAGCGAAGTTTTATTGAACTCTATTTTCAGCCGGTTTTGCGTTGGAAAATGAAGTTAAATATATTATAATCAAGTTTAGTTTTATTTTTAATTTTAATTTAAATTAATTTTAATTAACTGGAGGTTTTTGCTGTGTGGATTTTTTTAGTTCTGGTTACCGGAGCGGCCGGTTTAATCGCCGGTATCTACGCTTGGATGGTCTTCCAAAAGCTTGTTGCTAGTCCGATTACTCACGAGCGCGTCAAGAAGCTTACGGACACTATTCACTTAGGAGCTATGGCCTTTTTGAAGAAGGAGTACACGTGGCTTGCGCCGTTCGTTGCGGTAGTGGCAGTGCTGCTTGGTGCGATGCTTGGAGTGGGCGCGGCGTTCGCATTTATCTTAGGTGCGCTGTGCAGTGCGACGGCTGGATGGTTCGGAATGTTTGTCGCAACGCAGGCTAACGGTCGGACGACCTCGGCGGCTATGCTTGATGCTGCAGCAGCTGCTGAAGAGGCAGAGCCTGAAGCTGAAGAGGTTGAAGCTGAGGCTGAAGAAGTAGAGGCTGAAGCTGCTGAAGGCGAAGAGGCTGAGGAAGAGGAAGAAGACGAGGAAGAGGACGACGAGGAGTATGAAGAAGAGGACGAGGAAGATGAAGAAGAGGAAGAGTCCGCTCATACTACAGGCAACGCGCTCGAGGCAGCATTCTCCGGCGGCAGCATAGTCGGAATGATCGTTGTCGGCCTTGGACTTCTTGGTCTTGCCGTAGCGTATTTGTTCTTGGCTGACAATCTCGGAGCGCTCGCTGCCTTTGGAATGGGTGCAAGCAGCATAGCGTTATTCGCGCGTGTCGGCGGCGGAATTTACACTAAAGCAGCTGACGTGGGCGCTGACTTAGTCGGTAAGGTCGAGGCCGGTATTCCTGAAGATGACCCCCGAAATCCTGCTGTTATTGCTGATAACGTTGGAGATAACGTCGGAGATATTGCGGGCATGGGCGCTGATTTATTCGAGAGCTATGTAAACTCTATTCTTGCTGCAATGGCAATCGGCGTCGCGTTCTCATTCACAAAGGACGGCGAAGCGCTTGGCCTTTGGGGCGTCGGCTTCCCGCTGTTCTTATCGGCATGGGGAATTATCGCGTCGATAATCGGCTGCATGATGGTCTCACGCAAGGCGCTTGGCGCTGATTTAGTCGTTGGATTCTTTAAGATCATCCCGGGCATGGGCAAAGTTATCGACAGGATCGAGGCCGGAGACGCAGCATTCGCTCTTAGAGTTGGTACGTTCGTAGCCGGCGGCCTTATGATCTTAGGCACGCTTGTGTTAAGCATTTTATTCTTTATTACGAATGCGTTCAGCGTATTTTTGTCGGTCACGTCCGGCGTTCTTGCTGGAATTTTAATTGGTTATGTCACGGAAGTTTACACGTCCGGCGATTATAGATTTGTTCAGGGCGTTGCCCAGTCGTCAGAGACCGGCCCCGCCACGGTAATTTTATCCGGTATTTCACTCGGCATGATCTCGACCGGAATTCCTGTTATTTTAATCTGCATTTCAACTTGGATAAGCTATTATTTAGCCGGTATGTTCGGCGTTGCGGTTGCAGCAGTAGGAATGCTGTCTATCACCGGAATTTCGTTGAGCGTTGACGCATACGGACCTATAGCAGACAACGCGGGCGGCATTGCTGAGATGAGCGAGCAGCCTGAGGGCGTCCGCAAAATCACCGACCATCTTGATGCAATCGGCAACACGACGGTGGCAATGGGCAAAGGTCTTGCTATCGGGTCAGCTGCTTTGACAGCGCTTGCATTATTCGTAGCATACTCGCAGGCCGCGAAGATTGATTACATTGACCTCATGAACCCGAACGTAATAATCGGCTTATTAATCGGCGGAATGCTGCCGTTTATCTTCTGCGCTTTGTCGATCGATGCAGTGAGCAAAGCTGCGCAGAAGATGATCGAGGAAGTTCGCCGTCAGTTCCATGAGATCGCCGGCATAATGGAAGGTAAAGCTGAGCCTGAGTATGAGAAGTGCATAGCTATCTCAACCAGCGCGGCTTTAACTCAGATGATAGCTCCTGGCGTGTTAGCAATCTTAGCGCCTGTGCTTGTAGGCTTCGGCCTCGGCAAAGAGGCGCTCGGCGGCTTGCTCGGCGGTGCTCTTGTAACCGGCATTATGATGGCATTATTCATGTCGAACTCGGGCGGCGCTTGGGACAACGCGAAGAAATATATTGAAGAGGGACATTTCAACGGCAAGGGCTCGGCCAATCACGCTGCAGCAGTTGTCGGCGATACAGTCGGCGATCCGTTCAAGGATACTGCCGGCCCCGCTCTTAATATTTTAATTAAGTTAATGACTGTCGTTGCATTAGTGCTTGCTCCGTTATTTTAGAATTTAAAATTTAAAATTAATTAATAAAAGCTGCGGCCTTGTTGAAATTAAAATTTTTAAACAGGGCCGCAGTTTTTTATATATTTATAGCCTTGCATCACACTAAACTATAAAAATTCACGCATAAAATAAAGAGCCATCTTGAGACGGCTCTTTTGAATTTCTATTCTTATTATTAATTAATAATCAAGGCAATTATATTTTTAAAATTTAACTTTAAATTTCTTTAACATAAACTCGGGATTATACGACAGCTTGGCCTCTCTAAGTCCCTGTTCGCCCATGTCCTCTTCGCGGTTGACCCATTTAAATTTTGCGCCCTGATCCCGCAGAAAGAAATTATTAATCGCTTGATAGCTGCCTGCGTACTCACCGAAGGCTTTCTCAAATCTTATGTCTAAATTATTATCATCTAATATCTCGGCTATAGTATAAGCTATGATCTTATCTTCTATCTTGATGATGCCGCCCAAGAGCGGGAAGCTGGCCCAGTAGTCTATTGCGGTGCGCACGGCCTTATCCTCGACTAACAGCGACGCGGCCTCGCTCTCTGTCATTGCCTCGCCTCGATGCTCACGCCAACGCTCCTGAAAATCTAACACATCTTTAAAGTCGCTCGGCGTTAATGGCATATAATCAAATTCATAGCTTGACTCGAAAGTACGCACACGATTGCGCTTGTGCGCGAACTTGCTGCCCTTTAATTTAATTAAATCATTCACGGCGTAAACATATTCCCATTGGTCGCGCTCCTCGCTTAAAGCTATATTATCGCCGCAGGCATTGCGCATTAACTCGGCTGCATCCTCCGGCACATCGCATAACTCAGCATGATTATTAAAGTCCTGCTCAAAAATTTTGCGCCAGTCTACACTCTCATCTCGCCAGTTGCCGACCGGCCCGTAAATTAAATTCTGCGACTTGACCCAGCATAAATTATTACTAAAAGCTAAATCTATCTCGGCTGCTTCACGCCAGCCCCATAAGCTGAAGAACGAGTACTCACAGTACTTGACCGGCGACAGCGCAAAATATTCATCATATTGCTTCTTTATATCAAAACTTAACGGCTTAAACTCAAGCATATATAATTATCTCCTTAAATTAAATTTAATTTAACTTAATAATTATATTGCTATATTTAAATTATTATTATAATTATTTCCGTGAATTTGCCTTAACACTTCGACTGCATCCTCCGGCACGTCGCACAGCTCAGCATGATTATTAAAGTCCTGCTCAAAAATTTTACGCCAGTCTACACTTTCATCGCGCCAGTTGCCGACCGGCCCGTAAATTAAATTCTGCGACTTGACCCAGCATAAATTATTACTAAAAGCTAAATCTATCTCGGCTGCTTCACGCCAGCCCCATAAGCTAAAGAACGAGTACTCGCAGTACTTAACCGGCGACAGCGCAAAATATTCGTCGTATTGCTTCTTTATATCAAAACTTAACGGCTCAAACTCAAGCATATATAATTATTCTCCTTAAATTAAAATTAATTTAATTTAATAATTATATTGCTATATTCAAATTATTATTATAATTATTTCCGTGAATTTGCCTTAACACTTCGACTGCTATTTCAAGCGCGCGTTTGCCGTCCTTAATGCCGACCAACGGCTGCCGCTTATCTTTCACGCACGATACGAAATGCGCAAGCTCGAGCTTCAACGGCTCGCTCTTTGGAAAAATCGGCGTCTCTAATATTTCAGCTCTGCCGTCATTGCTCGTTACGCAGCGGCTGACCTGCACAGACTGCGTCTCGTAATTCACGGTGATGTGACGCTGCCGTTCCATTATGTCAAGCTGCCGGAAATTCTTTTCAGCCACACGGCTTACTAATATATGCGCTATCACTCCGTTTTCAAATTTAATCTGCGCGTCGGCTATGTCCTCATGCTCTGTATAGACACATGCTCCTGCAGCTGAAATTTTTGCGATAGGCGAGTTCACAAGCGATAATATTATATCTATATCATGAATCATTAAATCTAATACAACACCTACATCATTAATCCGAGGCGAGAACGGCCCCATACGTTTAGACTCTAAATATATAGGCTCATGGTGCGTCTGCGAAATATATCTTATCGCACTGTTAAATCTCTCGATATGGCCGACCTGCAGCACTAAGCCTTTTTTATCAGCAAGCTTTAAAAGCTCTTCGGCTTCGTCAGGTCTTGTCGTAACAGGCTTCTCTATCAAGACATGAATGCCGGCCTGCATCGCCTTCTTTGCTATCTCAAAATGCTGGCTCGTCGGCACAACTATAGACAAAGCCTCCGGCCTTTGACAATTAATTAATTCTTCTATCGAGCTGTAAGCCGCAGCGCCTAAGTGATCGCCGATAGTTTTAGCTCGGTCAATATCGCTGTCCGCTACGCCTACTAAACGCGCGTCCAAAAGCTCAGTATATACTCTTGCGTGATGCTGCCCTAAATGCCCTACTCCAACAACTCCAACTCTCAAAATCACCGCAGCCCTTCAAATTTAAATTCATTAAAATTAAATTAATTCATGCTTAATATTTTTATCACGCGTAATTAATAATTTATGGCAGGGTTAAATAAATAATTCTGCAAATATCGTCGCTCAAGTCGTCGCTGACTTTTACTATATTAAATTCTTTGTCTGATACTAAGACGTTATAGTCCGGAAAGTTTACGGCGAAGCCTGAAAGTGAGAAGCCGTTACTCACGCCGCCTTTAATCACTAACAATGCGCCGTTAGCGCCGGCGCTTAACGTTTCACGCTGCTCGCGGGTATCGAAATTTAACGGCATGTCGAGCTTGAATACATCGCCCGAGTTTAAAGCATAAAGCGATTTAATATACTCGCCCTCGCCCGGGAAGCCCTTATATAATTCTTTGTCAGCCGGATAGCTCGGCGCAATGCGTGAGTACTCGATGACTAAGCTGTAATCCAAAAGCCTTTTGCGTGAATCAGCATCTAAAATTTTATTATTATAATAATCTCTTGCAGCCGCGCGCATCTTAGAGCTTAAGCCAGGCGTTGTGAAACTGCGCAGCGCATTATAAATGCTCTCGGCCTCAAGCTGCGATATATTAATTCCCAGCCTTGCATAGTCATTAATAATAGTCTTAACGTCCCAAGCATCTTTTTTATCAGCGTGGCCGCGCGTGCCCCGGTGTCTTAACGCAGCCTTATGCGTCGCAAGATACGGCTCTTGCTTTTCTTTAAGCTGCGTCTTAAGCTCGTTAATCTCGCTTGAAAGCTCTTGCTCTATCTTGACATTATGCTCGGCCTGCTTGAGACTGCCGTTCATGTAGCCGAATATCCCGGCTATAAACGCAACGGCAACTATAAAAAATACAAAATATAATTTATTCATTCTAAATTAAAATCTAAATTAAAATTAAATTAAACATAAATAAAAGCTCAGGAAATTTTTTAAAAATCCTGAGCTTGAAAAAATTTTTAAATTAATTATAAAATCGCGGCTTGGTTATCAAGTATTGCGCCGCCGGCTGCGCAAGCTGCGCATATGCAGTACTTGCCGCCTGCATCTTTGGCTTTATGCGCTGCGTCCGCAAGATTTTTAGCCGTCTCTTCGCCGAAGTATGCTTTGCCGTTATCGGACTCGGCAAACGCGATAAGCCCGTCAACGCTCGTTACGTCTTCATCAAGTTCTTTAATTAATGCCTGCGCCGCGCTCTTCTCGTCGGGCGTGCCTAATGCCTTAAGAAAATTATTGCCGGCCTCTTTCGCCTCTGCGCAGCACGACGGCGCCTCGATAAGCTCGTGAACTTTCTTGATAATTTCTTCTTTGCTGATGCTCATAGTAAAGTCAAAGCCTCCTATTAAATATAAATTCAAAGTATATATTAGCATAATTTATTTTAATTTAAATTTTTGCAGCTGAAAAATTTTATAAAATTAAAATTAAGAAGCTCGTTAATAAATTTCGGCGCAAATTAAATTTATTATGCTAAAATTTTTTTAAATTATTAATAAAATTTATAAATAAAAAGGTTGTGCGAGTTTTGAGCCTTACGCTTTATAACGATTTAACCCGTAAGAAAGAAAAGTTTGTTGCGCTGAAGGAACTTGAAGAAAATAAAAAAGAGGTCTCGTTCTACTCGTGCGGGCCGACTGTCTATGATTATTTTCACATTGGCAATGCGCGGGCGTTCATAGTCTTTGATGTGCTGCGCCGCTATCTTGAGCATATAGGCTATAAAGTAAATTTCGTGCAGAATTTTACTGACATTGATGACAAGATGATTCACAGAGCGCATCAGGAGCATACGACAGTGGCTGAATTGGCCGAGAGATTTATAGCTGAGTATAAAAAAGATGCGCAGGCATTAGGCGTGCATGAGCCGACTGTTGCGCCGCGTGCCACTGAGCATATAGCCGAGATTATAAATACTATTCAGAAAATAATGGATAATAAACATGCTTACGTGTCGGACGGCGACGTGTATTTTGATGTCAAGAGCTGGCCGAAGTACGGCGTGTTATTTAAGCAAAATCTGGAAGATTTAGAGGCCGGAGCGCGGATTGAGATCGGCGAGAAGAAGCGCGACCCGTTGGACTTTGTATTATGGAAAGGCGAGAAGCCCGGCGAGCCTGCGTGGGACAGTCCATGGGGCAGGGGCAGACCTGGCTGGCATATCGAGTGCAGCGCTATGAGCTCTAAGTATTTAGGCGAGACTATCGATATTCACTCCGGCGGCGTTGATTTAATATTCCCGCATCATGAAAATGAAATCGCTCAGGCCGAGGCTGCAACCGGCAAGCCTTTTGTGAGATTTTGGATTCATAATGAATTTTTATTAATCGACGGCGAGAAGATGAGCAAGTCGCTGGGCAATTTCTTAACTGCAAGGGCAGCGATTAATAAATATCCGGCGCTGGCAATCAGATTTTTTATGCTGAGTGCGCATTATCGCAGCCCGATTAATTTCACGCCCGAGGGCTTGGAGCAGGCCGCAAGCGGCGTATCGAGACTTAGAAACTGCAAGGCTGATTTAGATTTTGCAGCTAAGACTAAGCAAGGCGCAAATAATAATTTTGATTTGGAAAAATATAAATCAGAGCTTGAGAAATTTAATAAAGATTTTCACGATGCGCTTGACGATGATTTTAATACAGCTGCGGCAATAGGCGTATTGTTTGAAATCGCGAGATTAATTAATACGTGCCTGAAAGAAAATGAAATTTTGCCTAAAGAATTTTTTGAATTGAGCCTAAATATTTTAGCGATGTGCGATGATATATTGGGCGTGATAGGCCAAGACGAAGCAGAGAGCAGCGAAGCCGATGATCCAGAACGCGCGGAGATCGAGAGCTTGATTAAAGAACGTGCAGAAGCCCGCAAGGCCAAAAATTTTGCAAGGTCTGACGAGATACGCGACAGCTTAAAGGCACGCGGCATTATACTTGAAGATACTCCCCAGGGCACGAAATGGAAGAAAGAGCTAAAATAAATTTATTTGATTTAGATGCTTATAATTACAATCTGCCGGAGGAGAGCATTGCTCAGACTCCGGCAGAGCCGCGCGACTCTTCAAGGCTGTTAGTCTGGCATGTCAGGGCTGATAAGATCGAGCATAAATATTTTAGAGATATATTAGATTATATTAATATAGAAGAAGATTTATTAGTGCTGAATAACACGCGGGTCATTCCGGCAAGGCTTAAGGGCGTTAGACTGCCGGGCAACGGCCAAGCCGAAATTTTATTATTAAATAATATTAATGATAACGGTGAGTGGCGCGTATTAGCTCGGCCTGGGCGTAAGCTTAAAACAGGCAGCGAAATTAAAGTTGCTGACAGAGTTATTAAGATATTAGCTGAAGAGCCGGACGGTATAAGGCTTGCTAAGATAGGCGAAGATAATCAAGATGTATTTAATTTTCTTGATAAGTATGGAAGTACGCCTTTGCCGCCGTATATTCATGCTGAGAACAGCAATAAGTGGCGCGATCGTTATCAAACTGTATTTGCTGATGTGAACGGTTCGGCTGCTGCGCCGACTGCAAGCCTGCATTTTACTCAAGAGCTTTTAGATAAAATTAATAATAAAGCATGGGTGACGCTGCACGTCGGCCTTGGAACGTTCAGGCCGGTCAAGTCTCAAGATATTCGAGAGCATGTTATTCATAAAGAATATTGCGAAATAGCTGAAAGCACGGCTAATAAAATTAAAGATATTAAAGCGCGTAATGGCCGAGTTATTGCATCAGGTACGACAGTAGCGCGGACGCTCGAGGCGTTAAGAGGCGAGGCCGGCGCTTTAAACACGGACTTATTTATTTATCCCGGGTTTGAATTTAATGTAGTCGATGCGTTAATCACAAATTTTCACTTGCCTAAGAGTTCTTTAATGATGTTAGTTGCGGCGTTCGCTGCGAACTTGCTTGGCAACACTGAGCAAGCGCAGCAGCAGGCTTTAACGAAATTATTAAAAATTTACGAATTAGCAGCTGAAATGGGCTATAGATTTTTCTCATTCGGCGACGCTATGTTAATTATTTAAATTTAAAATGCGCAGATTAAAAATTCAATTTATTTTTTGCTTGATATTTTTATGTATAGTTGTTGCTGCATGTTTAGCATCGTATCACTATAAAATTCCGGCTGAGCTCTGGGAAGAGTTAGTGCCGCTGCCTGAACAGGGCGATATAGTGATAGTGAAAATAGCTGAAGGGCTTAATGCAAGGCAGGCAGCCCATGAGTTTCAAGCTCAGGGCGCATTGCGCAGCGGCAATTTTAATGATCTTGCCCGTTGGATGACGAAGCTTAAAGTAGATAGAAAGATCAGGCCGGGGATTTATCATGTTATAAAGTCAGACCCGTGGGTATTAGCGCGGCAGTTAAGGGTTATAAAACCGGCCTTAATTAAGATGACTATCTTGCCCGGGGCTGATATATTTTCGCTGTCGAGTGATTTAATTTCGTTTGACGTTGAAGTTATCACGGCTGCTATAATGAATGATTTTAATTATCCGGCCAGAATGCGGCGCGTATTGCCGAGCGCTGAGGAATCACGCATCGCGTTCTTGCGGCCTGAGACGTATTTAGTCGTGAATAAAACGCCGGATGATTTAGTAAGAGCTGCAAGCGCGTCATGGTGGGAAAAATTTAGTGCATCGTTTGACAAGCTTCCGGCTGACGGATTAATCGAGTCGGCGATAGTCGCATCGATGATTGAGCGCGAAGTGTTTAGAGATTCTGAATGTGCGCGGGTCGCAGGCGTAATTTATAACAGGCTTGAGCGCAATATGGCCTTGCAGATTGATGCAACTGTAGTTTACGCATGGAAGTTATTAAAGGGCGAGAAATTGACGCGGGTATTGAATAAGCATTTAGAGATAGACTCGCATTATAACACGTATAAATATCCCGGGCTGCCGCCTACGCCGATATGCGTACCGGGCGACGCGGCTTGGGCTGCTGCATTAAATCCTGAGCTTAACGAGTATTATTATTATGTTGCCGGCAAGAACGGCTATCACTACTTCTCGAGTAATTATTCTGAGCATTTAAGAAACGTCAGGAAGGCGCGTTCCGAGCGATGAGCCGCAAGAAGACGAGAGTTCGAGGCACGTGGGCTGAGTTAATATTCTTTTGTTTGATGTTAGCAGGCTTTTATTTTATATTGGCCGTGCTGAACTTCCCGTTAATCGGCCGGCGCGGCTTGGCTCACGGCGAGTATTTAAGGTCGCGCTGGGGCGGCGCCGTTATAGTCATATTTTTATTCTGGATTTATCTATGCTTCGCGAGGCTGATGCGCGTTCGCGTGCCGAGAATAACAGCGCAGATACTCGGCACGCTTATGCTTTATTTTGCGTTAAATTTTATATTCGGCTTAGTGAGATATGCCGGTCTTAATGCGGGGCTTGCGTTATTCACGCCGAGCTATACGGGCTTAAGCTTAGCGGGTTTCTGCGTGTTGAATTTCGGAGCGCCCGGGGCGATAATCGCGGCAGTATTATTATTGCTTATCGCTGCGTTTTTATTTAGGTCGCATGTGATATTCGCGGCCATGCCTTATGTGATTAATTTTGTTAATAAAGTAAATGATAAATTTAATTATTATGAGCAGGAAGACGAGGAAGTTAATAGCAAGCGGCTGACGCGGCGTGAGCGGATCTTTGAAGAGGCGCAGGAGCGTGATAAGGAGCGCAAAGAGCGTGAAGTTAAAGAGCGTGAACTTGAGCTTGAGCGCGAGCGGTTGAGAGTAGCGCAGGAGCGTGAGAGATTAGTACGTGAAGCTAAAGCCCGTGAGATTAAAGAGCGTGAAAATATTAAAGAAATTAATAAAGAAATGAATGAAGAGCCTGAGCAAAAGTCGGAGCTTAGACAACTTGCTGAAGAGCAAGAGCGGGTTAAAATCTTGGAGCGTGAGGAGCGGCTGCGCCGCGATGCGAGGCTAAAAGAACTTAAGGCCATTCAGGAGCAGAAAGCGTATGATGCGAGTAAGAATGCAATCGAGCGCAGAATTGAAAATAAGATTAAGAGCATAGAGAATTTGCTTGAGACGCCGCGTAATTATAAAGATGATAAAGATATTAAGCCGCAGGATATTTTAGGCGATTTATTGAGTTCGCTGGAGTCCGGCGCATTTGCCGTGCCGGATAAATTGCTGCAGCCCATAGACGATGATGTCAGGCCGGAGGGCAAGCGGCATAATTTAAATAATTTAAATGTTGAAAGTGATGTAAATAATAATGATAATGAGCCTGAAGATTTAGAAAATTTAGATAATGAAGAGATAGAAGATATAGAAAATGAAGATAGAGAATTGCCGGAGAGTGTAATTAATCAGGGAGTAATTATAATTGATACGCTGAAGAATTTTGGCATTAACGCAGCTGTAGCTAATATAGTGATAGGCAGTTCTGTAATTCAGTATCAGCTGGAGCTGTCGCGGGGCGTGAAGGTTGATAGGCTGCCGCGCTTCGCAAATGATTTAGCTATGGCGCTGGCTGTTATGTCAGTCAGGATAGAGGCGCCTATTCCGGGCAAAAAATTTGTCGGAATTTAAATTCCCAATCCAGAGCCGAAAATTATTGATCTTGATAACGCGTTAGCTTCTCAAGAGTTTAAAAATTCTAAGCTTGAGCTGCCGGTTGTGTTAGGCGTGAATATCGAGTTAAAATTTTTAATCGCAGGGCTTGAGGAGATGACGCACTTAGTCATAGCCGGCGCGGCTGAGTCCGGCAAGAGCGTATTTATAAATAATTGCATTATGTCAATGTGCAGTGCGAACGCGCCCGAGAAATTAAAATTAATATTAATAGACCCCAAGCGGGTTGACTTCGCGATGTATGACGGGCTGCCGCATTTAATTGCTGCGCCGGTGTCTGACAGTCAGAAAGCGAGCGAGGCGTTGTTATGGGCAGTAAATGAGATGGAACGCCGCATGGAATTATTTGCGGATTTAAAAGTCAGAAATCTTGCGGCGTATAATTTCAAGATAGAGCAAGCGCAAGAGCAAGATAATAAAGAGCGGCTGGCGCGGATAGTTATAGTGATAGACGAGCCAGGCGATTTGTTATACAGCGGCGCGGCTGCTTCACGGCAGGACGAAAATAATTCACAGCGCAGCGCTGACGAGCTGATAGATTTATTAGTGCGTAAGGCCGGCCCGGCAGGCATTCACTTGATTATTGCTACGCAGAGGCCGTCTGTAAATTTAATTGCGAATATTATTAAGACTAATATACCAGCGCGTGCAGCGTTTAAATTGACTTCGCAGACCGAGTCGCGTTTATTTGCCGGAGTGAGCGGCGCTGAGAAACTGCAAGGCCGCGGCGACATGTTGTTTATAGAACCCGCAGCCCAATTTCCAGTTAGACTTCAAGCTTTGTACTCGAACGAGAAGCAGATTTTAGAATTTATAGAAGCAGCAAATAAAAATAATAAAAATTAAAAATTAAGAAGCCCCCGCCGGACTTCTTAATTTTTTTAAATTTTAAATTAAAAAATTACAGGCCTT
>JAFUXM010000275.1 GCA_017470785.1 Synergistaceae bacterium | reverse complement strand
TTACGGGCAGGGCGGCGCGGACTTGCTGGCATAATAAGACCACGGCTGATATAGTCAGAGATATTGCAAAGAAGCATCAATTCAAGTCCGCGATAGACATACCCGATGATTTCATACGCGAGTACACAAGCCAAGGCGGCAAAAATGATATGCTGTTCTTGAACGAGCTTGCTAATGACGCGGGCTGTTCTATGTGGGTAGTGAATGATGAATTGCACTTTGAGCCGAGTAAATTAAACGAGCCGATATTAAAATTCCGGTGGAGGGAAGATAAAGACGGATATTTGCAGAGCTTAAGCATCTCATCAAAGGCTGAACAGGGCAAAGGGACGCGGCGGGGTACTGAAGCTGACGGTCTCGAGCCATTGACTAAGCAGCCGATTAAGGAGAGCGTGAAAGCGAAAGCAGGCAATCAAAGCGGCGAAACGGTTACATATTCGCTTGAAAGCGGCGACCAGCTCAGCGGCTCAGGCTCTTTGCAGGAGAAGATAACTCAGAACGAGACGCCGTTAAATGAGCAGGATGATGAAGCTGGGCGCGTTGTCGCAACTCCCGCTGAGACTAAGGCGCAGGCTAAGAGCGAGGCCAAGGGCAAAGTTCATAGTTCGGCTATGTCAAGGTTGAAGTCGGCGCTAATGAAGGGCGCAGCAATCGCTATGTCCTGAGTGACGCAGGGGTAGGCAAGAGATGCCAAGGGGGGTGCACGAGGTGCCAAGGGGTAGGCAAGAGTTGCCAACTAACAATACACCTAACAGAACATATAACAATGACGCTAAAGCTAATAAAAAAATCGAAGACCCAATTGATTTAGAGCAAATGCGCCGCGATGTAGAAAGGATAGGCAAAGGCATATATCATGGATAATAACGACAGAGTTTCGCCGGAAACAGTACGCGAATATATAAAAAAACTTGAGCAAATGCAGAGCAGCTTGCATCGCTTTGAATGCAGCGGCAAGACATGCAGCGAATGTACGGAGTTCTGCGAGTTCAGACCGCGCTAGGCGCTTTCTAATCATGGCAAATTTAGAACTTGCAGGCAAGCACAGAGGCATTGTCGTTGATAATGCCGACCCGCTGAAGTTAGGCAGGCTGAAGGTGAGAGTGCCGGAGGCGTACGGCGAACAGAGTTCGGAAGTGCTGCCGTGGGCGTGGCCGTGCTTTGCTTACGGCGGAATGCCGCAAATGGCGTTATATGCAGTGCCTGAAGTCGGAGCAGGCGTATGGGTTGAGTTTCAGTGGAAGGACGGCCAGCCTGACGCAAGCCATCCGGTTTGGAGGATCTACGGCCATGGGCATATGGCCGTAAGGTTGGACTGGCCTGTGGCTCGCTCAGGGCGAAACGCCGTCACAAGTCGAGGGCAGCGCTGAAGATGCGCATTATTATAAAGTCTTCAAGACAACGAGCGGCCATTTCTTGACTTTTTGCGATAAACCCGGCGAGGAATTTATCAGACTTGAAGACAAGAACGAGAGCTATATATTATTCAAGGACGGCAAAATATTTATCAACGCGCCGACCGAGATTAAAGAAATTGGCGGAGTAATTAATTTGAATTAAAAATTTAAACCGGTATTTTATGCTTCACTCCGAGCTTTTGAATTAATGCCTCTTGCAGTGTCTGCGAGAAATTAATTCCGGCCTCTTTGCCCTCATAGGCAAGCCATGCCGGGATCGTACACATTTTATTGACCGAGCGGCCTTTAATTATCGCGCTGAATATTTGCATATTGACATCGATAAGCGCGATAGCCTGCATGGGCTGAAGAGTTTTTACGAGTTTAGCAGGATCGGACGGGACGGGGATTTTTTCACCGTCACGGTCAAGTATATAAATTCTGCCGCTTAAAGCGTCGCGAGCCATGTTAATGGCCTGCTCGTTATCGTCAGCCTCGGAGACACAGCCCGGAAAATCAGGAAATGATATGCTGATGCCGGGCGGCTCAGAATAATCAAATACAGCTGGGAAAATATATTTCTGCCTCATGAAAATACGCAGCTCCTTTTAATTTTAAATTTTAAATTAAATCTGCGGCTCTTAATATTGAGTCTCGCGTCAGCTTTTTAAGAACTTTACGGCCTAACGGGACGGTTATTTTGCCTTTCTTTACAGGGTGTTCAAGGTGATAATGGCTTCCGTCAGTTGGGTTGTCCTTGTCCTCACCCCATCCGTCCAACTGTAAAAGCCGAACTGCCTCACTGCTTGAAAGCGTCTTTTGATTGAGCAGCTTTGTAAACTGCTTGTCCCGTTTAGTCATACAATCACCCTGTTTAAATTTAATTAATTTAAAAAAGATTATAGCATATAAAAATTCTTTGTTAATATGCAGGCGGCGGCAGCGAAGACGCATGGAATGATTTTGAAGAAGACAGTACCGGCGTTATGCTGGTCGAGGCGTTTGCTTATATTGCAGATTTATTATTATTTTATCTTGACAGACAGGCCAACGAGACGTATTTACCGACAGCGACTGAACGGCAGAACTTGATTAATTTATGTAAGTTAATCGGCTATAGGCCGAGCGGAGCGCAGGCAGCACAGGCTGATATTACAGTGAGCATTAAAGAAGCCTGTGATACTGATGTGACACTGCCCGCAGGGGCGCAGCTTGAGACTGCAAGCGGCGTTATCTTTGAGACTAAAGAGGACGCGGTCATACCAGCGAGAGAGCTAAGCGTCGTAGTCGGCGCAATAGAGGGCGAAACGCTGGATAATGTCATAGGCGTAAGCGACGGCACAGCCAGCCAAAGCTTTTATCTGCCTGAAGCCGGAATAATTGAAGTCAAAGAGATAAGCATCGGCGATTATATTTGGACTGAAGTTGAGAGCCTTGCTGATTATTCAAGCGTTGACAGAGTTTACACAGCGGACTTGGACGCGTGGGGCAGAGTTAGAATTAACTTCGGCGATGGCCGCAACGGCCAAGTACCGGCTAAAAATCAGAATATCAATGCTGTCTATAGAATAGGCGGCGGGTTAGCCGGTAACGTCGCGCCTAACACTATAACAAGCACGCGCGATATTGCCTCGGATGAATACGGCAATAGAGTTAGTATTAACGTAACCAACACAGACTGGGCAAGCGGCGGCAGTGAA
Organism: Synergistaceae bacterium; assembly: GCA_017470785.1. Classification (GTDB taxonomy): domain Bacteria; phylum Synergistota; class Synergistia; order Synergistales; family Aminobacteriaceae; genus JAFUXM01. The sequence goes on along the minus strand of JAFUXM010000275.1, from coordinate 695 downwards.
GCCGAAAGTGCCGAGAGTATCAAGCTATGGGCGCCAAGATATTTTAAGACACAGAATAGATGCGTTACTCAGGGCGACTATGAGGCTTACGCTATGGCTTATGAGAGTTCAGAGACCGGCACGATTGCGAAGGCTCATGCAGTCGTTAGGGAACGCAGCGGTGAAGCTAATTTTATCAGGCTTTATGTGTTGACCTACGGCAATACTGAGGGCACTGTCGCACTCGCACCTAACACTTTAAAAGCAGCGCTGTTAGAATATCTTAATGATTATAAAATGCTCACTGACTGGCTTGAAATTGAGGATGGCTCATGGCGGAGCGTGGATTTTAAAGGCACAATAACTATCAGCGCGGGAATTAAAAGCACAGTTGTCTTAGATGCAGTGACAGCTGCATTAAAGACGCTGCTTAGTGTTGAGACGCGTGATATGGGCGAGTATTTAAGAATTTCAGACGTGTATGCTGCAATCGATAATATCGAGGGTGTCGTTCATGTCGAACTCGAAACGCCGTTAAGCACAATCTCAGTTGATGAAAACGAGCTGTTGATTTTAGGCGATATAGATTTTAGTTTTAAAGTACAAGGGGCTGGTATGAGTGGGACGAATTTCTGATGCCATACCGCAGCTGTACTTCAGCGGCAATAATAATCTTGAAAAATTTGTAAACGCCCTTGATGTCGAAGTAGATGTAA
>JAFUXM010000274.1 GCA_017470785.1 Synergistaceae bacterium | reverse complement strand
TGTCGCCGGCCTTTATCTCGGCAAGCAGCCAGCTCGTCCCTGTACCCTTTACTATTGCCGCGCCGTTCCTGATGTTCACGCGGCCCGTCCTATACCATTCCGTGTTCTTAAAGTTCAAAGCCCTGCGCCTCCTTTTAATTTAAATTTAAATTTCTCTCAGCTGCGGCCAAGCTCTTCTTGATGCTCGCCTCGGCAAGATAGTCTATCTGGGTCTGCAATATCTCATGCTGAGCCTGCGCGTACTTGAGAGCCGCATCTATTCGATCGTCAAGCTCTGTGACTGTGACACTTGCGGGGTCGCTTGCAAACACAGCCGTCACGCTCTCGGCCTGACCTATCACCACAACTAAGTCAAAGTAATATTTAACTGCGTTGGCCGTCCCTTGGCCGGGCATGAAATCGCCTTTATTGCCCGCGCTGCAGTAGCCGTATAAAACTTCTTCATCAGTGTCGGGGTCTTTGGCAAATAGGCCGACTTCGTTAAAGAAAAATCCGAGTGAGCAGCCCTCGTTGCTTAATAAAGTCTTAATAGTCGCCGTGCCGACCTGCGGCGGTATGTCTATACCGCGTATCTCCATCTCGCGGATTGGCTGCACTAACTCGCTGAACTCTGCTACTATGTTCATGAACTCTATATATTTATCGTGGTCAGTGCTGGGGTCGGGTATGGTTTCGTAGCCCGTGACAACGCCGCTGCCCGCAACCGCCCGCGTGAACTGCAGTCCCTTACCCGTCATCGTTCGCGCAATGAGCCCCCGCCCAGCATTTGTTAAAACCATGTCGCTGAATTGCGCCATGCTTTACTTCACCTCTTTTTTATTTTTTTAATTTATAGAATTGAATTTATCCTGTAGAATTTTGAGCAAAAGCCCGCGCCGCTTGTGTTTAACTTTGCCCCGTCAGAGCTTTGTGTGTTTAATGCTTGCTTGACCTGATAAAATTTTGCATTAAATAAGCCTGTTAAATTCTTTAGGCTCAGTTTAGCGGCCGCTCTGTCATTCAAAGCCGGTTTGACCCTGTGCATCTTAGCATTAAACAAGCCCGTTAAATTATTAAAGTAAAAGCTGCTGCGCGACTTGTCTACCTGCGCTGATTTAATAGTTCTAAGCTTCGAGCTAAACAGCCCCGTACCGACGCTTATAAAATTTTTAGCGTCCGCCCTATCGTTCAAGGCCGGCTCTATAGTTAAATAAGGCGATATAAATAAGCCTGTGCTGACATTAATATTTAAATTAGACTGCTCGTAAATCAAGTTATACCACTTCAACAGCTCAGCGTAAAACGGCTTGAAGTTCTTCATCCAGAAGGCCATGCGCTCCTCTAAGTCCTCATTCCAGCCCTGCCATCTCAAATACTCGTGATTGTCCCAGACTATCTCAAGGCCGAAGTAATGTGTCCTGATGTTGTACCAAAGGCCATCAGCGCCTTTAAACGGCTCGCCGTCCGGCTTAGTCTCGATATAACTGCCATCAGCATCGCGAAAGTAAGTCATAATTTTATGCTGTCCCGCTCCGATGCTGTTTAAATAAAGTTCTAAGCTCTTCTGCGTACCCTTTAACTTTAATAAATGCGGCCAGTTTCTAATTTGCCTGCGCCGCAATATATTATCTTCGCCGACTAACGGACAGCCGGTTAAAGCAGCTAAATACGGCAGCTTGTCATCAGGACACGCGTCAACGTCAATTAAACTCGGCAGTTCTTTTATCTTACTTTCGAGTTCATCGACAGTGACATCAAGCGCGTCAAGAAATTTTTTTAAATTATTCTTGCCGCTGAAATACAGGGACGGGACTATATCAGAAATTCTGCCCACTCATACCACTTCCCTGTATCTTAAAACTAAAATCTATATTGCCTAAAATCAGCAATTCATTTTCATCAGCTGAGACTGTACTTGTCGGAGTTTCAAGCTCAACGTGAATAACGCCCTCGATATTATCGATTGCCGCGTATACATCGCTTATCCTTAAGGCCTCGCCCATGTCCCGCGTATCAATACTAAGCAGCGTATTTAATGCCGCTGTCACGCTGTCTAAGACAACAGCGCTTTTAATTCCGGCGTTTATAGTTATCACGCCTTTAAAATCCACGCTCCGCCATGAGCCGTCCTCAATTTCGAGCAAGGCAGTCAGCATGGCGTAATCATTAAGATACTCGAGCAATGCGTCCTTCAGGGCTTGCGGCGCAAGTGCGACCGTACCGGCCTGCTCACCGTAAGTCAAGACATAATATCTAATTACGTTGGCCTCGCCGCTGCGTTCCCGCACAACTGCGTGCGCTTTAGCTATTGCCCCGGCCTCCGGCGAATTAAAATTAACTGCAAAGCTCTCATAGTCGGCCTGTGTTACGCATCTATTCTGCGTTGCGAACCATAACGGCGCTTGTTTTTTAATGCTCTCAGCTGACTGCGGCTCTGCCCCGCCTGATGCCCAGTTCAAGTTAGCTATGCTTACGGGAATGCTGTTGCCGTGGGCATCAAGCGCAATGTCGCGCACATTTGTTATAGTGTTCGGCGCTACGTTGCCGCGAACTCCGCCGTCCAACCTTACGGCCATATGCCCATGGCCGACTCGAGGCCACATGCCCGTGGCCTCTCAACCTCCCACTCGATATACAACGCTTATGCGCTCATCTTCCCTTGGAATTTGCCCGCTTACGCCGTCTCCGAATGTAAGCCTCACCCGTCCCCACGCGTCAAGCTCGGCAATATAAACTTTATCACCGGCGCTGTAATCAGCAAGACTGGCAACCGCTTCCCACTCGTGGTCACCGACGCTCACACTCACAACTTCTATCACTCCGGCTAAAGGCAAATAAAACTCTTGATACGCCTCACCGTTAGAGCTGCCTATAACATCCTCGTGTGTTTCGCCCTCGATGGCACTGACTATAACGCTTAATTCTCCGGCCTTAATCACTGCGTCATCTTGAAATTCAAATATTATAGCTACCACATTTGAAAAGAGGTAAAAATTGCGAGATGCAAATTTGAACATTGTTTTAACGTATCTGCTGTCGTTTTTTTAAGCCAATGCCAAAAATGTTCTATCGGATTTAATTCAGGGCTGTACGGCGGTAAAAAAATTATTTTTACGTTATGCAGCTCTGCTATTTTATAAAGCCGTTTTTTTCGATGAAATGAGGCATTATCCAAAATT
>JAFUXM010000273.1 GCA_017470785.1 Synergistaceae bacterium | reverse complement strand
GGCAGCCCGGCTTTGCTGTTTAACTTGCTCGCTGGGGCTTGCATCGCTCTCGTCTAACTCCTCGCGGGTCACAAGACCTGATATGCTGAACGACCGATTAAGCGCCATAGCTTCGGCAACTTTTAATATCATCGCGTGCGGGTACTGCCGCCAGACTTTAGTGTCTCGGAAGTAATTGCTGAACGGCGCATAGACATATACCGGCCTCGTTCTGTCCTTCCTATAGACCATCGCGTAAGCTCCGACAGGATTGCCCCTGTTCTTTGTCTCATAGACGTGCTCGACGCCGTCCTTAAGCTTATTAAATTTATCGCCCTGATAGACTACGTCAGCGTCCATGCCGTCGTAATTCTCATCTCTATTCGCTATTTTTAAATAACCGTCGCGGCTCGTCATGATAATCGGCGTGCCTGTCCTATCTTTTATAAACCAGATGTCCTTGGCAAATGGATCAAGGCCGTATGCCTTGGCCAAGTGTAAGAACATGACCAGCTCATCATCAGTTGCGCCCCGCGCGACCGTGCGCTTTATCGTATTAATCTCTTCACGTGTCCAGCCCAAGTCGGCTCGTATCGGCTCTATCGCTCTGACTTCCATCTTCAACAGCTCCCCTCTTGGCCGCCTATTATAAATTCCCTGCCTCAAGCTCAAGCTCAGACAATAATTTTGCGGCGTTGTTAAAGAAATTAATTCCGGTCTTTAGCATATTGCTAATCTCGGACATCTTCACACTGTTCCGGCTGGGCTTCGCAGTCTTGCTGCTGCACTCCGGCAGGACGGTATCTCTGATGAAAGTCAAAAGCTTCGGCGCGGTCACGCGTGCTATGGGCTTGCAAAACTCGTTGTCCTCTAATATGCTCATCGAGTATTCGGCCTCGATAATATGAACAGCATCATGCACGCCTGTAAACAATTTCGCAGGTTCTGACGCTCTTATAATCTGCTTACGGTCAAGGTGTAACGGGACGTATCTGTATTTTGCATTGTACCCGAGCAGTCTGTTAAAATTACAGTAAGATAAATAGACCTTATCCTTGTTAATCAACGCGTGCAGCAGGCGGCCATTCTCGGGGAACACAAACATCTTTCTCTTCCAGTCCATAACTTCCATTTTTAAATATCCTCCTTTAATTTACTCTGCTCCAATGTCTCTAAAACGCTGCGCTCAAAACGCATTTGGCCTTTGCGTCTGTCCTTATTGCGCTTCTTCCAGAACCGGCGTTTTAAACGCCGTTCAGCTTTGTGTTTGCTCATACTTGGCCGCCTCGGCTTTCAGCCGCTGCACTTCTTTGTCAACCCACTCCGGAACTTCAGCTTTAGTCTCGGCCTCAAATTCTTTAACAGCCTTGTCAACCCAAGCCGGAGTTTTCGCGTTCGCATCAAGTTCTTTTAATATATCGCCCATAGCCTAATTTGCCTGCCATTTAACACCGTTCGTGAGAGCATCTACAATACCTAATAAATATGCTATCTCTTCGTTTTGAGTTGCACACTTTACGTCTTTTAATCTTGTAATTGTCTTTTGTCTTATTTCATCTAATGTTTTTGAGTTCATGGAGATCGCTAATGTGTTATCGCTCATGATTACGCCGCCTCCTTTCCGTTTTGTCCCTGTTCGGGCTCGTCATCTTTTAATCTTGCTATGCACTTGGCCAAGATACTGCGCCGGTCTTCAAACTCGGGCGAAATAACAGGCGCGGCGTTCAGGCTCTCGTGCTGCCATTGCGCAAATTCAAGCAAGGCGTAACGCGTGCAGTGTTCTAAAATATCTATGCGCTCGGCTTTGCTCCCAGCTTTGAGCATTCGCCTTTTTACGTCAAAATCTATCAAGTCCGGCGTATCAAGCTCTATCGCAAACATTATGTCGCGTATCATCGTGAATTTGTCCATATCGGGCGTGATAGGCTTTTTAATATACCTCGCGTACAGCATCCGCAATATGCCGACATTGCAGCCGTCTAACACTGCTTCTTGCTCGCTCAAAGTCAGTCCGCCGTTTTGTAATTCAGCCTGTACCCTGTCGGCTGCTTGACATGCCGTGTCGGCAGTATGTTCGGGCTGGGAAGGCTGCGCAGCTTTTGCCTTTATCTTCGACATGAGCTTGGCTCTTGCTTCTTCAAATTCAGCCGTAAATTTTTCGTAATTATAATCGTACTCGTACTCGTCATCGTCAACGTCCTGTTCAGGATCACGGCAGCTCTCTAAAATTTCACATTCAAGCTCACTTAACTTTGAACAGCCATCGACATAGTCCACTATAGCTTGCACTGCAAAAAGCAAGTATTTTTCATAGTCGGTATCGCTCAATGCGCTCCAAAGTTTTTTAACGCAGCGTCTGACTGTCGGACTGCCGTACTTCAGTAAGAAACGTCCCGCAGGGTTGCACGTCTCACGCCCCCAACCTACGCCTAACCTGTCGCCGTCATTATAATATCTATGGCTAATTCTTGATACCGCCCTGATAAGCTCTCCGGCCAAGTTATTGGCCTTGTCTTTGCTCGGCACAAGCTCGTCAAATAATTCATTAAACCGCGCCTCGTAACTCTCTTTTATATTCGCTCCGTCAAGGTCAAAGTCATGCGCCTCGCAGTATTGGCCTATCATGTGCAGCAGTCCGGCCTTTTCAAGCCCGCTCATTGTCGGCTCGGCAAGTTTATAAAACTCATCGGCTGTGAGCTTATGCGCCTTGACAACACTCACGACATCCGAAAAATTTTTGCAATTTGAAAGCTCATCCATGATTTCCGGCTCTGCTGCAAGTTCGACAGTTTCAAGTGTTGCCTCGGTTGCCGGCTCAGTCACCGGCTCTGCTGCAAGCTCTAAAGTCTCGAGTGTCGTCTCGGCTTCCGTCTCCGGCTCGCTTGCGGCCTGCTCAGACTGTCTTGCGTGAACCAGCTCGACTATCGCCTCGACGATGTCAGCTTTCTTCATCTTGCTGATGTTCTTTACGCCGTGAGCCTTAAGAACGGGCTTTAATTCATCTACCCTATAATAATTAACCTCACGCCTAATCACGTCGTCATCTGCCGCGTGCGTTTGCATACCGATAAAATCGTAACCATCTGCTAATAAATTAACGAAATTTCTTGCCATAATAAAAACTCTCCTTCCGAGTTTAAAAAATTTTTAATTTTAAATTTTCCCCAGAAGAGAAGTCCGCTTGATGTGATATAGTATAAATCACTAAGCAGAAGTCCTACTTCTGAGACCGAGTCCGTTTAATCGTCTTCCGCCAAGTTGAGCGATTATTCGGACTTTTCTTCTGCACTTTGTAGATACTCCATTGTTATTCGCTCGAGCGCATCTTGCATTGTCTCTTTTCTTAATGCACATTGAGCTTTAAATTTCCTTGCTACTGCATCTGTAACCCGAAACATTAATTTTATTTCTTTTGTCCTATTTTCCATTTCCCCCTCCCCTTTTTCTTTATGGGTGTATCTTACCCCTAATTTAATTTTTTGTAAAGTACTTTTTTTAAAAAAATTTTTAAAAAATTTTAAATTGCGGAAAATGCGCGGACGGCGGGGTAACTCTTCAGTTCTATGAGCGTCGCAATATTTTTTCTGTGGTCTTTTAACGTTGCGGGGTGAGTCGATCGCGCTGTACTCCCTGCTTGAGTTGCTTGAGCTGAGAGCTGCCTGCGAGACGCTTTGAGCTCGGCTGTACTCCCTGCTTGAGCTTGGAGCTATCTGTGAAATGGGTATTTTATTGCTGGGTTACTTTATTTTTTGCCCAGGTCCAATTTGATGATTGCCTCGATCATGTCGGCCTTCCTTGTGAGCTTGCTGCGACCCTTGACGTTGCTGTTTCTAAGGATTTTCCTTAACTCTGCGGCTTTGTAGCTCTTGTAGTATGACCTAAGTGCGTCTGCGTGTTCTGTTTCCTGTACTTCCTGTGCGGACTCGTCCGTTGCGGTCTCTAAGCTGCTTGCGACTTTATCGACGATTGCCACTTCGATGTCGAACTTACGCCTTAAACCGCTGGTAAGCTTG
>JAFUXM010000028.1 GCA_017470785.1 Synergistaceae bacterium | reverse complement strand
TTTATTTAATTATTTATTTAATTACTTATCAGGCAGATCAGACGGTCTATCAAACGGGTCTTTCTCGTCATCGTCACCGAACGATGCAGGCGTATTCGGGAAGGCATTTACTGACATAGTCAGGCCGATCTTATCGTCGCCGTCTTTTGCCCGGTCATTAATATAATGCAAGTCCCAGCGCATACAATCAATTACCCATTGCAGGCTGTATATCGCCTTATCGACCATCTTCTCATCCAAGTCATAGCTGCCCCTGAACGCAAAATAAAATTGACTTGTAGTCGTGGGGTCTTTGCGGCTCAACGGGAATCTAATTTTCTGATGAATGCGCTCACGCTCTTTGAACTGATCCCAGAGCATCGCGCTTTCGCCCCAAGTGTAACGCCTCTCGTACGCAGTCGCAAGTTCTATGCTGCCTATGCCGTATTTCAAGCCAGTGAAGCTGCGCAGCATCTCCTGATCTGCGTCATAGCGGTCATAGAACCAGACGCCGCCGGTCATGTCAGAGAATAATATTACACTTGGCCATAAATCCTTCTCAAAATAGCTGTGCATCTCAAGGCCGTATCTCGTCGTAGAGCTTATCGACGCGCCGTAAATTTCTTCGCTGTAAGCGCCGTATATAGCCGTCAAGTTCAGCCACGAGTACGGGCTCGTCCTGAACCACGGAGTTTTTACGGTTAATTCAGGCTTGCGGTCTAAACGCCCTTTATATTTAGTCATAGAGTCCTTTTGATCTTCGATATACTCGTCATGAGTCCATCTAAGGCGGGTCTGCCAGCCGTTCTTAGCCCAAGTCAAAGCTGCCCGCGGCCTCCATACGCGCTCATTCCAGACTTCGTCCCATGAGTAATCGACGCCGACCATAATCGTAAACTCGCGGCTTAGCTCCTGCTCAAGCTCAAGCATCCATTCAAGACCGGTCTTACGTGCTGCTGCAATGCCGAATGACAGGCTGCCGGTGTCCCAGCCTAAAGAGCCAGTTATGCCGCCGCCGAAGCCCTCTTTCGAGCTGTGATGAATATGCGGCATAAGCGAATATTTCATGGCCTTTTTCTCCAAGCTCACGACATAGTCAAACGGCGACGTGAATAAATACGTCCGGCCTAAATATAACCTCGGCCTCTTAGCTATAACGCTTTTGCCAGGGATAAACGCAATGCGCTTAGACACAAGCCTATAGTGCGGATGATCTAACTCGCAGGTCGTTAAAGTCACGTCGCGCCACTGCGCTATAAAATCGCTTGCGCCCTTGCTCTTGCCCTTAATTAATCCTTTCTCGACCGCAGTCTCCCACGGGATGACTTCGATTTGGCCGCCGTAGACATACAGCGTCGAACCCGCAGCGCCTGCAGCAAGATTAGTCTTCGCGCCTTGCAATACGCCCTCACGCGTATTTAAATCATAATCAAGATGATCGCCCGTTACAGTCCGGCCTTGACTTGATAATTTAACTACATCACCGGGTAAAGGCATAGCCTCGATCTTCTGCGTCTTAGAATTATAGTCTATGCGCTCGGCCTCGACCTTAGCGTCTTTATACGTCAGCACGGCCTTGCCCTGCGCACTCGCCGTTCCAGTTATGTCGTTATACGACACTCGATTTGCGTTCAGCACTACGCGCTCATTATTATTAATATTATTATTATTAAGCAAAGCAGCCGCAGCCTCTTCGCTCATAATATCAGCGTCAGCGCAGGCAATATTAATATTTAAATTTAAAATTAAAATAAAAATTAAAAATTTAAAAGCTATTTTAACGGCTTTGTCCAAGTTATCACTCCTCCTCTTCTCAGCAAGACAACGCCGGATTTATTTATATTAGCCTCGGGCGTGTTTAATAAAAATTCGCTGTCATAGACCGTCAGCCCTTGCGGAAAGTCTATCGCGTCCTCGCTCTCAGTCCAGTTAAGCTCCGGACTTTCCAAATTCCAGATTCTGCCGCCCTGATTATCAAGCACTTCAAGCGTGCCGCGCACTTTATTTACGTGAGCCATGTGAATATCATTCGAGTAAAATCCGTTGTCTCCGAAGAAATACCATGAGCCGCCGGTCTTAATCAGCCGCGTTATATCAATCGACCGCAGGTTAAATAACTCGCCGTCACGGTCAATATACGGGATCTTCACACTCCATATATCACCGTGAACTTCGCGCTCAAGGCTTATATTCTCGATTACTATCGCCGGAATTTTACTCAAGCCCTCGCGCAGCAAATTTACATCAAGCTTAATATCGCGCAGCGCGTATCTAATTAAAATAAATACGCCGGCTAAAGCTAATATAATCCAGAGCTTGAAAATACTAAATTTTTTAGCGCTCATAACCTGCTACCATACGACTTTCCACGACGAGTTCTCACGCACAACTCCAAGCGTCCGCGACATCAGCGTCTTAAACATCAAGACCCGCTTATCGCCTACTATCTTTGCCCGCTCCTCGCCGATCCAGTCTATTCTATAATCGCCTTTTAACATCGCCCGAAAGTCAGAGCTTTTAGCAATCTCTTTAGCAAAATTTTCACGCGAAATTAATTTTTTAGAGCTTTCCGCAAGCATATCGTACATCTCACGCGGCTTGTTCTCAGACCATAAGCGCAAAAAATTTTTTAATACATACTCGCGGCTCACGTAATTATTTTCATTATTAATATTATTATTAATACTGCGCTGCGATTTATTATTATTGCTGCTATTAGCCTGAGCTTGCTTAATCGCACGCGGCTCTTTGGCCGACTTGACAAACTCGCTCATGTCTTGAGACGTCTCGGCAAATAACGGCGGCACTTCACGCCTTGCTTGCTGAACCGGTGCAGGCGGCGCTATATTCTCAGCTTCATTAACCCGCTCTACAGTCCGCTGCGCATTATTATTTGCATTATTTACCTTAACAACCCTTGAGTTTGCTTTATTATTTTTATTTTTATTATTATTAGCTTTAGGAATATCTACTACTATAATTTCAGGCTCTTTTACAGCTTCAGCTTCAGGCGCGGCTGCTGCGACAGGCAAATTATAATTAGGCGTTGTAAACGAAAATAAACGCTCGTCATGAACGCCTAAGCCTTTAATAGCTATCGCGTAGTCTTGATTATTTTGCTTAGGGAAAAATATTAAGCCCTGAACTATGCCTGACGAGATATAATCTAAACTCGAGTCATAGCGCGTAGGCTTAACGCGCTGGCCTGATGCTGTGACAAGCGCGACATTATCAGCTATGGGCGATATATTAACTGGTCTTGCCCCGAACGAATATATATTTAATAAAAACGTCTCGGACTCGTTAAGCTGCAAATCACTTATAAATTTATTTTTATAAGCCTCGGCCTCGCTCTCTGACATGCCGATCTTCAACGCCTCGGCGCTTGCCCAGGGCTCGGCTATCTCCGCCGGATAATGCACTATCCAGACGTAGCAGTCACGGCCCCAGTGCGCCGCCGTCCACCGCTCCAATATCCTTATCGTCTCGTCAAACGGACTGTTAATATCTATTTCAGCAGCGAAAGCAGCGCAGCCTGATATTAAAATTAATATCAGGCATAAGCTTATTAATTTATTAAATTTATATCTAAACAGCACGTTAATTTAATTACAATTCCAAAGAGTCAGGCGGAAGTTCTACAGCTCCTGTACTTGAGCCTGAACTTGAGCTTGAGCTATTGCTCGGCGAGTACTGACGTCTGTTAAACACATCGGTCTTGATAATCCTATCTTTTTCAGGATCATACTGCTGCACTGATCTTTCAGCTTCGCGCTCTCTGTCAACCTCGGCCTTAATCTCGCTCGGCAGCAAGCTATACGGAATTTGATAAGCCGATACAGTCGTATCTTCTGCAATCTGTAAATACGTACGGCTGCCTGCAGCTATCTTTAACGAGTTGCCGCGAATAAAGAAGCCTGACACAAGGCCGATAGGTCCTAATATAGCTGCGCCTGCAATGCTTGCTGCCCCCGCGCCGATAACAGGGCCCTCGCCCCGATCGCCGGCTTTACGCGCATCTGCTATTGCCTTCTGAGCTTCAGTGCCTATAGTCACGTCAGGATGCTGCGGCCCAAGCGGCCTAAGCTCTTTGAAATTTAATCTAACTTCGCCGGGTACTCCGAACATACGCGGCTTCTTCACTGACCGCACTTCAGTCAATAATAACGACCCGGCCGGCGCAACTAAGCAGCCCTTAAGTATAATATCGTCCATTAATTCAAGCCTGACCTGATCGCCGGCCTTGCTTATCGCCGGACTTAACTCGTCCATAAATCTAAGCTTTAATATATATTTCGCAGGAAGCTTGACGGGCTGAGCCGTGACCGGATCAGTGACAAGCGTCGCTAAAATCCTTTCAACTCTCATAGCTACCGGACTGCCGTACTGCAGCGCGCCGTCAAGATTATTTTCAAGCCGCTCTAACCGCCTTAATGCCGACTCCGAGGCCTCGCAGCGCTTATTCACTATCCATTCAGCTACGCCGATCTTAAATAACATCGACGGCTGCTCTTCAGTTCCTATTTCCAAAAAATTTAATACAGCTGCGTGGCGTTCTGCTACTGTGCCGGGCAGGCTGCGGCCAAATAATTCACGCTCTACAGTGCCGAGCCGGTCAACAAGCCCGCCCTTTGAAACTTCACCGTATATAAGCGTCTCTATTCTCTCCATCATTCTGGCCGAGCTGGTCTCTTCATCCTCTGCAACTGCAACAGCCGCAATGCAAAACAATAATAACAGCGCCGCAAGAAATATCACGGCATATCTCTTCAAACTCATAATCAATTACGCCTCCTGTTTTGTGAAATTATTAAATATATTATATTATTTATTCTTATTTGCAACTGCAACAGCCGCGCCGATAAATCCCGCAAACAACGGATGAGGTCTTACAGGCCGTGATTTTAATTCGCAGTGAAACTGGCAGCCGGTGAACCAAACATGATTTTCAAGCTCGACTATCTCGACTAAATTTCTCTCAGTGCAGACGCCCGCAACTTTCAATCCGGCCTGCTCTAAACGCGTTCTATATTCATTATTAAATTCATATCTATGCCTATGGCGCTCGCTGATTTTTAAAGTTCCGTACTCTTTTGCTGCGCGGCTGCTTGGCTCTAAGTCACATGGATACGCGCCGAGCCGCATCGTTCCGCCTAAATTATCTATATTTTCCTGATCGCGCATTAAGTGTATGACCGGATGCAGCGTAGCCGGATTCATCTCGATGCTGTGAGCGTTATGCAATTTAGCAACATTGCGCGCATATTCAACTACCATCATCTGCATTCCTAAGCAAATTCCTAATATAGGCGTGTTGCTCTCGCGGGCATATCTAATTGCGCTTAACATTCCGTCTATACCTCTATTGCCAAAGCCGCCCGGAATTAAAATTCCGTCAGCAAATTTTAATTTCTCTGCTACAGCTTCAGGCTCTAAGCCCTCTAAGTCTTCCGACTCAACCGAAACTACTTCGACTTTCACATTATGATAAATTCCTGCGTGATGCAGCGCCTCAACTACGCTTAAATACGCGTCTTTATGCTGCACATATTTGCCGACTAACGCAATCTTCACGCACTCCGGCGGATTAATATATCTATCTACCACGCGCTCCCAGTCGCTCAAGTCCGGCTTATTATTTTTATATTCAAGGCCCAAATATTTTAAAATTAAATCATCAAGCCCCTGCTTATTCAAGCTTATCGGCACATTGTAAATAGTCGCCTCGTCGCGCACTTCTATTACGGCCTCAGACGGCACAGTGCAGAATAAAGCAATCTTATGTTTCATGTCATCTTCCATTGGACGGCTCGTCCGGCAGACCAATATATTCGGCAATATGCCTATGCGCCTTAACTCCTGCACGCTGTGCTGCGTCGGCTTAGTCTTTAATTCTTTAGCAGCTTCAAGCCACGGCACTAACGTCACATGACAATAGACTACATTCTCGCGGCCAACACGATTTGCCATTTGCCTTATTGCTTCTAAAAATGGCTGACCTTCTATGTCGCCGACCGTGCCGCCGATCTCTACTATTAATATATCTAAATCCTTGCCCGCCTCGATTAATCTTTCCTGAATATTATTAGTGATATGCGGTATGACCTGCACAGTGCCGCCGAGATAATCGCCCCGCCGCTCTTTAGCTATTACGCTCGAATAAATTTTCCCAGTCGTGATAGAATTTTTTTCGCTTAAAGTCTCGTCTATAAAACGCTCGTAGTGCCCTAAGTCTAAGTCCGTCTCAGCCCCGTCGTCCGTAACAAATACCTCGCCGTGCTGGAACGGGTTCATGGTCCCAGCGTCAACGTTCAAATACGGATCAACTTTCAAATTTGAAATTTTAAAACCGCGCTTCTTTAATAAAGTCCCGACCGATCCGGCCGTAATTCCCTTCCCCAATGACGATACAACTCCGCCGGTAATAAACACATACTTCGCCATTCTAAAATTCAAATCCTCCTGAATTTATTTTTTTATTTTTAATTTAAATTTTTACAACAAAAAAGGCCAGAAATTTTTATTAATTCCTGACCTCTATATTTTATATCAATTAATTTTAAATTAATTTAAATTTAATTTTAAATTATTTTAAATATTTTAATGGATTAACCGGACTGTTAGAAACTCTGACTTCAAAGTGCAGGTGCGGACCGGTTGACTGACCTGTAGTGCCGACACGCGCTATATTTTCGCTCTGCGATACGCTGTCGCCTTGTTTAGCAAGCAGCGTGCTGCAATGCGCATACAAAGTCGATTGGCCGTTATTATGTTCAATTACTAAGACCTTGCCATAGCCGCCCATCCAACCTGAATAAACTACTTTGCCGCTGCCTGCGCTTCTAATCACAGTGCCTCTGTCGGCCTTAATGTCAATTCCTGTATGGAAATTAGCGCGTGTCGTAATTGGATGCT
>JAFUXM010000272.1 GCA_017470785.1 Synergistaceae bacterium | reverse complement strand
TTCAGCGTATGCGCGAGCTGGCAGTGCAGGCAGCTAATGACACGTTAACTCAGGAAGACAGAAGCTATATACAGCTCGAGGTTGACGAACTTAAAAATCAGGTCGACAACATCGCGAATACAACCCAGTTCAATAAAAAGCGTTTATTAGACGGCAGCTGCGCGGGCAACTGGTCATCAAACGACCTCCGCGTGAAGGCTTACGTCCGCGGCTCACTCCGCGAAATAGATCAGTTCGGCCAGAAGTCAGCTTTCGAGGGCAACTTCAAGATTAGAATCGACGCAAGCGCAACCGGCGCCGGTGAAGTCCAGAAGACCTCGATATTTAAGATTAAGCACCCGAACGTTATCACCGACGTATCATTAAACACCGAGGACGGCGTCGAGGCTGTCCGCGTTGACAACATCCCGGCCGGCGACTTCACAATCAAGGCAGCTAAAGTAGAAACTGAACAAGCTACTCCCTATACGACAGATGCAATTTCAGATATTACCGTTACAGGCCAAGCAACCGATGCTAAGGCAACTGTGAAAATTAGTCTTGCTAACGGCGGCGAAGCAACGGCAAAGGTAGATATTGCAAGCGATGGAGCTGACGGCACTATTTTAGGTAGTGATTTAATCGAGGCGATAAAGGGGATGGGGTTGCAGGGTTTAACCGTTGCAGAAGACGAGACAGATCCTACTAAGCTTGTCTTAACATCAACTAAGGGCGCTGTTACCCTCGAGATTGCAAACGACGACACCACGAATGCTAATGCTATCGCTGCTCCAAGTGTTACAGCGGGGACGGCCAAAGACGTTGCAAAGCCCGGCGCAACAGTAACCGGCGCTTATGGTCTCGAAGATGTAGATACAACACTTATCGACATGAAAACGACATCAGCGCACAACGCCAGCATCTTATTTGAAGTAGTGTCTGTCGGCAAGGACTCCGTTACGTTAAAGGCAAGCTCGAATGTTCTCTCGGCTGACGGCAACATGGAAAACCACATGCTTGATAATATTATCCTGACCCAAGGCGATACTACAGCAAGTACTGCTGGCTCGACATTCAAGCTCGGTTCGCTTCTTGGCGAAGCTGATTATACTTTCACGATGAATTTACTGGCCAATGTTGAAGCAAGCGCGTTTGAAGCAGGCGACAAGTTTGTCGTGAATGTTCTCGGTGCCGGCGGCGGAAAAGATTCAGAAGGCAATACCATCATTCCGGATATGACCGTTAAGATTTCCGGCACGCAGGATCAGAACTGGCCCGATAAGTGGGACAAAGACGTTACGCTTGATGAATTACAGTATAACCTTGATTCGTCGAAAGTGCAGAACCGCGAAGTTCACTTCCGTAATTATTACTTGAACTCCGACAACGGCAAGGTCTACGAGGGCGATGTGGTCGTAACGACGAACGATAAATTTGTTGCTGCTAATATGGATTTGGCTAATAAAGAGACGCTTGCGTCCTTCACATCGGCCTACATCGGCAAAATCGCTACGGGTGACACGTGCCTTCGCGACCTCGACAAGTTCTGGAACGCATCGGGCGTGTTCATGCTTGAAGATCCGCAGACGCTCACGATCACTCAGGGCGACGGCAAGAGCGCTACTGTAACGCTCTACGCTACCGACACAATCAACGACCTTAAGAATAAATTGAATAACGCGATAGCCAATGACCTTGGACAGGGGCAGTATGTCACCAGCGACGCTAATAAATTCGTAACGTTTGTTGAAGATCCGGAGAACAGCGGTTTTGAGACGGTACAGGGTACATTCTTGATTAGGTCGATAATTCCGGGTACGGCGGGCTCACTGACATTCTCCGGCGACGAAGATTTTATCAACGCATTTGCAACTAACATTGTCAGCAAGAGCAGCGAGACGAGCTTCACGGCGTCACTCTATGACGCGCACACCGGCTCGGCAATCGCAACCGGCGTCACCGTGACCGGCAATAAGTTAATCGGCGTGCTTCATGAGAACGTTGATATAGAGTTTGACCCGCTTGCTGACATCAAG
>JAFUXM010000271.1 GCA_017470785.1 Synergistaceae bacterium | reverse complement strand
CCTACTATTAAAATATCATCTTCTATTCTAAGAGGCACGATCTTATTCTGACGCAGAATATCAAGCCCCATGCTATCAGGCAATAAGGCCGATACGTCCTTAGCCTCGGGCATCGGCGGCAAATCCTGTGCTTCAGGCTGCTCCTGCTGCGCCGGCACATCCTTTACTTCTTCTAATTCTTCCATCTCTTCCATAACTATAAAATAAAACTATAATTAATTATTAATTACTGCTTCTTAACGCTCTTTTTATAAAGTTCCCTGAACCGCCGGTCTATGTCGGACTCCACCGGACTTATCTCAATATCTGAGATGCGTTGACGCGAGCCTTTCGGGAATAAATTCTGCGTATTAAAATTCATGTCGCCGCTTGCAAGCGCCGTAGGCTCTTGATATTCAGCTATTCTATTAGCTGGGTAATTAGCCAAGCTATTAGCTGGGTAATTAGGCGTGCCGTCAGGCGTGCTATTACTATTAACAGAAGCGGCAGTTCTGGTAGCTGGATAATCAGCAGGGTAACCGGCTGCTTCGGCAAAGCCCGTAGCTGCCATGGTCACGCGGCGCATCTCTCTCGGGTCTTCGATAATTTCAGGCGTTAAGAAAATCACGAAATCGACTTTCTCTTTCTCTTTAGATACTTTCTGAAATAAATTGCCGATTAACGGAATGTACGATAATCCAGGCACGCGCCGCCTCAAGCTCCGCTCGGTTTCCTTCACGATGCCGCCTAATATTATCGTCTCGCCGTCAGCAACTATTACTGACGTGTTGACCTGACGCTTGGCCGTAATGGGCGTAGTCGAAGTAGTTGACGAGAGTAAGTCCTCAGTCGTCTGCTTGATGTCCAACACAACTAAATTTCCGCTGCGGATATGCGGCGTCACTGTTAAAGTCAAGCCGGTGTCTTTGTAATCATAATTCTGCTGCACCGCGCCTAAGTTCGTCAAGTCAGATGCTGACCCTTTCAACACCGGTATAACCTGTCCAACTTGGAACGAACTTTCCTTATTATCAGTGCACATTAACCTCGGCACGCTGAGCACGTTTACAGCGTCATATTTTTTAAGCAAATCTATAGTCGCGTACATCAAGGCTAAAGGCTCATAATTTGTGACAGAATAAGTCGAACCGTTTCTATCGACTAACTCTTCGCGCTTCATTAAATCACTGAACCATGTCATGTACTGTGAGGGCACTGTACCTTCTCCTAAGCTGGCTGAACCGCCCATCATGAACTGATCCCAGATACGGCCGCCTAAGAAATTCCAGTCGATACCGGCTCTGTCAAGATTAGTAACGTTGATTTCAGCTATGAAACCGCGCAGTAACACCTGCTTGGGCTGCACGTCAAGCTGGTCTAATATCTTCACCATCGCGTCGTACTGCCGCTGCGACGCCGCGAATATCAGCGAGTTAGTCGCGACATCAGGCACAACAGCCGTCGGATACTTGCCTTCTTGCGTCGGCTGCAGCAAGCTTGACGCAGCTAATACTTTGCTCACCTGATCAGCAGCTGCCGTAGCGTCAATATTTTTTAATTTATAAATATGAAAATCGCCGACTTTAGAATCAACGTCAAGTTCTTTTACTATCTTTTCAGCCCGTTCGATTGCCCTTTGAGGCCCGACAACGATAATCTTGCGGCTCGATGCGTCAGCAACGGTCGATAAGCCCTGTAACGGGCCGCCGGCCTGCGCTATTGCGTTAAGCTGATTTGCCACCGTAGCTGGATCGCCGTACTTTAAATTAAACGTGCGGCTGACCCTTGCACTCTGCGGCGTATCCATCTTGCGCAATAAATCAACGGCCTTGTTGACGTCAGTCGCCCGTCCCTGCAGCAATATATCGCGGCCATTTCCAACCGGAATTACGATAAGCGCGTTGCCGAACGACTGCTGAATTGCCGGAATGACCGACTCCACCGTGACATAATCCAACGGCATAATATAAGTGACTGTCTCCTCACCGTAGCCCGGGCCGCCGCGGCCTCTGCCAACAGTCGGACTTGGACTGTTGCCGCCTTGACGCACTATGCTGTAGCTGCCCATGTCCTGAAGTGAGAAGCCGTACATCTGCAAAGTCGACAGCATGATTTGCCTTGACTCAGTGATGCTCGACGGCCTCGGCGATATGATAGTGATCTTTGCATTGATATTCGGCGGAACAATTATATTTTCGCGCAGCAATTCGCTCATAAATCTTACGAACTTGACAAGTTCCATTTCTTTAAAATTAAACTGCACTAAGCCCGATCGTCTCATGGCCTGCGCCGCTTCGATTAAGTCCCGCTCTTCCTGCTCAGCCTGCGCCGCCTCTTCGGGCGTCAGTTCTGCCGGTGCATCAGGATTCTTTGCTGCAGCATATGCCGCATTGCTGAACGCAAACGCACACATCAAGCCCAACGCTATTAATTTATATCTCTTCATTTTGTAATAACTGCCCCTTTGTCCCTCTTGACTTTTTTAAAATTAATTAAAAATTTATGAAACTTTACAACACTATATCATAAAATTAAAAATTTTATAAATTCACGCGGGCGTAAACGATTTGACAAATTAATTAAAGTACATTATTTTATTGCTTTATAAAATTTATTTTAATTTTTAATTAAATTAAGTTCAGAAAGGGGACTTACTAATATGAAGAAGTTTTTTGCAGCTGTTTTAGTATTGGCATTGAGCGGCGCAGCGATGGCCGCCGACTTGAGCGATTTAAAATATTTAAACGGTGAGCTGCGGGTCGGCATGGAGTGCGCTTACGCTCCGAACAACTGGCAGGAGACTGCGAAGAGTGAGACTAACATCCCGATTGACAACGTCCCGGGCGCTTACGCCGAGGGCTACGATGTGCAGTTCGCAAAGATCATTGCGGATTATTTAAAGTTAAAGCCCGTGATTATTAAAATGGATTGGGACGGCTTAATCGAGGCGTTAAATCAGGGGCAGATCGACGTTATAATTGCCGGCATGATGGACACCGCCGAGCGCCGTCAAGCTATTAATTTCTCTAAGCCCTACCACAGCACTATCTACAGCGTGATGCTTAATAAAGGCTCGAAGTTCGAGAACGCGACAAGCATTCAGGACTTTAAGGGCGCAAGCATGTTAGGTCAGAAGGACACGGCCTTAGACACTGTTATAGATCAGATAGAGGGCGTTAATCACTTAGCAGCAGTCGCTAGCGTGCCGGACATGATTGCGAGACTGCGCGAAGGGGCTTGTGACGCTATCGTAATTAATCTTGAAAATTCCAAAGGCTATTTAGCTTCTAATCCGAACTTCAAGCTTATTGTATTTGAAGATGGCAAGGGCTTTAAGCTTCCGGCGGTCGGCTCGTGCGTAGGCATTAGAAAAAGCGACACTGCACTTTTAGAGCTTGTCAATGACGCACTTGCCACTGTCGATCAGGACAAGCGCGATGTCATGTGGGAGACAGCCGTAAATATTCAGCCTAAATAATTTTATTAATTAAATTATGGCAGAAAAGAGATTTACGCGCCGCCTGAGTTACACAACAGGCGGCCTTTTATTAATATTAATTGCGTTAGTCATAGCTTGGCCGAGCTTAAATGATTTTATTAATAATTTTATTAATAAATATGAAGAGCTTGATACTAATCCGCAGGGCTTTATTGACTCGATGATTTACATGACTATAAAGTGCCGGAATATCATGTTCACCGGAGTATGGACGACAGTCAAGCTTGCGCTCGCAGGCACGGCCATAGCTTTTATACTGGCAATATTTATGGTATTTATGAGGATACAGGAGCCGGACAGGCGCGACAATTTATTGATTAAAATTATAAAATTTGCAGTGAATAGATTTGCAAGGTTCTACATATTTATAATACGCGGAACTCCGATGATGGTGCAGGCATTAATATTCTATTATTTCGGCTTTAATTTATTTAAGCGCACCGGCCTGACCGTCAGTGAGATAAATAATATCTGGAGCTTTTTTATTTCAGGATTATTTACTGTATCGTTAAATTCAACTGCATATCTTGCAGAAGTATTGCGCGGCGGAATTTTAGCAATCGACAAAGGGCAGAGCGAGGCCGCGCGGTCACTGGGCATGACTAACTGGCAGACCATGCGCAAGGTCGTATTCCCGCAGGCCGTCAAAAATTCCATTCCGGCGATAGGCAATGAGTTTATTATAAATATAAAAGATTCGTCCGTGCTGTCAGTCATAGGCGTTATGGACTTGATGTACGCGACTAAGTCGGTCGGCGGCATTTATTATAGATCGCTCGAGATTTACTGCGTCGCTGCATTGTTATATTTAATCTTAACTTATCTGTCGTCTTTATTATTAAAATATCTCAGCTCGCGGCTTGACGTCAAAGCGCAGGGCATCCCGAGCTCAAACTAAGGAGGCGCAGCTATGACAGAGCCTGTAATTAAAATTAGCAAGCTTGAAAAATCTTTCGGCAATTTAAAAGTATTAAAGGGCGTGGACTTGGAGATAGATAAGGGCGAGGTTGTCTGCATAATCGGCGCGTCCGGCTCGGGCAAGAGTACGCTGCTGCGCTGCATTAATTTATTAGAAGAGGCTGACAGCGGCGAGATATTATTTGACGGTCAAAATCTAATGGATTTGCGGGTAAATATAAATGCCTTAAGGCAAAAGATCGGCATGGTCTTTCAGTCATTTAATTTATTTAATAATAAAAATGTCTTAGATAACTGCACTCTTGCGCCTGTCACGGTCAGGAAAATAGATTTAAATGCTGCCCGTGAGACGGCGATTAAGCATTTAAAGGCCGTGGGACTTGGAGATTTTATTCATGCGGACGTGAACAGACTTTCAGGCGGACAGAAGCAGCGGGTCGCGATTGCAAGGGCGCTTTGCATGGAGCCTGAGTTAATGTTATTCGATGAGCCGACGAGCGCGCTTGACCCTGAGATAGTCGGCGAGGTCTTGGACGTAATGAAGAACTTAGCGGCGCAGGGCATGACTATGACAGTCGTCACTCACGAGATGGCTTTTGCCCGTGAGGTAAGCGACCGGGTCGTATTCATGGACGGCGGCGTGATACTCGAGCAGGGCAGCCCTGCTAAAGTCTTCGGCAGCCCAGAGCACGCAAGAACCCGCGAATTTTTAAGCCGCTATCTTGATGATAAAAAATAATTAAATTAACAATTAAAATTAAAATTATGAAAAATATTTTGGATTTTTATATTGATAATAATTTATTTAGTGATTTAGATATTGATGCGGCTGTATCGCGGCTGTCGCAGGCGCTGCAGTGCCGGACGATTAATTACGCAGATCATTCTAAAACTGACTTTAATGAATTTGCGAAGCTGCATGAGCTTATTAAATCAAGCTTTAAGAATTTATTAAATAATTCAAGCTTTAAAGTCATAGGAAATAAGGCCGTGTTAATTAAAATTTCAGGCAGCGATAAAAGTTTAAAGCCGTGCTTATTAATGGCGCATCAGGACGTAGTGCCGGTGGTAAAGGGAACTGAAAATGACTGGGAGCATGACGCGTTCTCGGGCTTTGTTGACGGCGAATACATCTGGGGCCGCGGCGCTTTAGACATTAAGCAAATGTTGTTCGGAATTTTAGAGGCGTGCGATTATTTAATTGCGCATAATTTTAAATTTAAACGCGATGTATATTTAGCGTTCGGCGACGACGAAGAAACTTTGAACTTAGGCGCTGAAGCCATCGCAAAATTTTTGAAATCGCAGGGCGTTGAGCTTGAGTTTGTGCTTGACGAGGGCGGCGGCGTAATTGAGAGCGGCGCAGAGTTCGGAGCTGATGATAATATTTATATTTCTAAAATTAATTTAGCTGAGAAAGGCTACGCTGATTTAGAGTTAAGCGTCGAGAGCGCCGGCGGCCATTCAAGCCGTCCAATGGGCATTATCAACGGAACAAGCCTTGAGATTTTATCACGGGCTATAGCTGCAATATGCGACGCAAATTTAAATTATAATCTAAGCAATTTAAATAATTTAAATGATTTATTTATTAAGAGCTTTGGATTATTAAGCAATTACATAACTCAAGAGCCGCTGAAGAGCTTAGTGAAAAATAATAATATAGAAGAGCTTGCGCGTTATTGCTTAGAGCAGCCCGGGCTATTCCCGTATATCGCTACGACAAGCGCCGCGACTATGATCGAGGGCGGCAGCGCAGCGTGCAACGTCATGCCTCAGAACATGCGAGCCGTTATAAATTTCAGATTAAATCAAGCTGACAATATCGACGCTCTGCTAACGCGTGCTGAGAGCGCACTGCAAAATTTAAATCTGCATAATGATATTAAGCTAAGATATTTGCAGGCAAATAATCCGTCTAACACTGCAAGCTATGATTCTTACGGCTATAAGGCGTTAGTGAAGAGCTTGAATAATTTCTATAAAGATGTGATATTCATACCGTCATTGACGGTCGGAGCGACGGACGCGCACTGCTATGAAATTATATGTGAAAATTGCCTGAGATGCAGTCCGTTCATGTCAGATTATAACGATGCAAGAATAGGTGTCCACGGCACGAACGAGCGGATTTTAATCAAGACTTATATTCAGGGCATTAAAGTTTTAATAGACTTTATAATCAACACTTGCGTTAATATTTAAATATTAAAAAGGCGGGCTAAGCACCCGCCTTAAATTTTTAATTTTTTAATTTACTTTAATAAATCTTGAAGTTTTGCCAAACGCCTTATCGACTCGTCTAAAGTCTCTTCACTGCGGGCGAAGTGCAGCCTGATTAAATTATTCACGTCTTCCTTAAAGAAGCTCGAGCCCGTCATTGACTGTCGGAGCGACGGACGCTCATTGCTGCGAAATTATTTGTGATAACTGCCTGCAAAGCCTCGAAGAGCTAAAAGATGTAAGCCCGTTCATGTCAGACTACAACGATGCAAGAATAGGCGTCCACGGCACGAACGAGCGGATTTTAATTAAGACTTATATTCATGGCATTAAAGTTTTAATAGACTTTATAATCAACACTTGCGTTAATATTTAAATATTAAAAAGGCGGGCTAAGCACCCGCCTTAAATTTTTAATTTTTTAATTTACTTTAATAAAT
>JAFUXM010000270.1 GCA_017470785.1 Synergistaceae bacterium | reverse complement strand
TATTAATTAATTAAATTTTTTAAATATTTACAAATATTTTTAGGGGACTGCAGATTATAAGAAGTGAAGATTATTAAAGTATAAAGTGAAGAGTGATAAGTTATACTGGAAGTGACGGGCTATAATAATTCAGTTCTCTGCCGCAGCGCAAAGCCAAGCCCGCTTATAAAATGCAGTCCATGCATTCCATAACGTGCTCATGTGAAGCCCTGCTTTACTGACGTAAAAAGAACCAAATCCAATCTCCTAACTTAAATAAAAAAATTTGCGCTTAACATTCAGCCACGAATACAAACGCAGTCGCATTATATCATGAATTTATTTTTAAATTTAAATTTAAATTAATTTATTGCTTTGCACTGCTCACAGAAAAAATTTTCAATATTCATGCTGACAAATACGCCGAGCACGCAAGCTACGAGCGCGGCTATGTTACTAAGTGCATTGACCGGCTTATAGATTTAGGCTGTGAAGTTAAGAACGGCGCTAAGAAAGAGACGCCGGTCTGCACCGATGCGCTCGACTGGATCAAGTATGATATGCAGGTCTCGAAGGACGGTCTCGCATGGCTTGCCGAGATAGTCGAGGCAGCCCGCTTTGAGCCGCCGATTCACATCGGCCAAGCTGCAAAGTGCATAACGCAGCTGCTTTAACAACTTACCTGCTTAAATTTAAATCTTAAACAGCAATTAAATTAAATAAATTAAAATAACAGAACGCCGCGTGAATTTTAATGCAGCGTCCTGTTTATTATTTTTTAAATTATTTTTCTGAAATTGCTATAAAATAAAAAAGACGGTATTAATCGCGATGAATTTTATAAAAATTAATAATAAGCATCAAGGAGCTGTAAATTATAAATTATGACTGAAGATCAGGTTAGAGATTTAGCGCGTAAGATATTAAATTTTGAGAATAAGAGCGGCGTGACTTCCGGCGTCGGTCAGCTGACTACGTTCAATCAGCTTGGCTTTGACGGCGTTATGGACAAGCCCGATGGCTGGTATCTGCCGGATAATAAAGAGGACGCCGCGCTGATACTTGAGGTCAAGGCCTCGCATGTCAAGCTCGGCGAAGCTCAGGCCGATGAGCTGTTAAAGAATATTAAAATAGCTAATGCTAAATATAAAAAAGTTATAGGCGTTTTATATAACGGCGAGGACGTGCGCGTGTTCAAAAATTTTGAAGAGCTGAAAGATAAAAATAATAATTTGCAGAATATAGAGTATTATATCTCGCTGTTCAAGGCTGATAATATAGATAAAGAGCATATATACGACCTGACTAAGAAGATTAATGATTCTTTGAAGTCTGATTTTGGAATTACAAATTTGTATCACAGGATGATCTTCACGGCCTGCGCGTTAGTTGCCAAACGTTACGGCGCGCTGATGGTCGACGGGATGAATTATTCAAATTTTCATAACGCCGTTTTAAATTGTCTTAATGAGAATTTAGCGGAAGACAAACAACAGAACCAAAAGTTAGATATTTTGACAGAAGTTTTTGGCGAAATAAAAATGAACCTTGACGTAAGCTCTAAGAACTTGAAGCAGCAACAGCACGTGAAAAATCTAATAAAAAATTTTATCGGCTGGGTCACTGAAATATCGGACTGCATCAACTCGGACTACTGGCGCGGCGAGGACGTGATGGGGATATTCTTTAACGAGTTCAACAGGTATAACTCCGCGACCGATATGGGCCAGGTCTTCACGCCCGAGCATATAACGGACTTCATGTATAAGCTTCTTGATGTAAACAAGGCCGACAGGGTATTGGACGCATGCTGCGGCTCGGGAGGTTTTCTGGTTAAGGCGATGGCGAACATGATACAGGAGGCCGGGGGCGTCATGACTGACAAGGCCGCCGCGATCAAACGCGGACAGCTTTACGGCATAGAGTTCGACAGGGAAATCTACGCCTTGGCCTGCGCGAACATGTTAATTCACAAGGACGGCAAGACCAGCCTTGAGCACATGGACGCCCGCAGCGAACAAGCCGCTGAATGGATCGCTGATAAAAATATATCGAAAGTCCTGATGAACCCGCCTTATGAAGATATATACGGTTGCATTGATATAGTTGAGAACGTTCTTAATAACGTTCCAGTAAGGACACCATGCGGTTTTATCTTATCTGACAAAAAACTCGAGAAGGCGAGCGCGGCGCAGATCAAACGCATACTCAAGCATCACAGGCTCACTAAAATTATCAAACTGCCTGAAAATTTATTTCCTAAACAAGGCGTCACGACTTCTATATTTATATTTGAGGCCGGAGTGCCGCAGGATGACAGCGAGATTTTCGCCTGTTACATTGAGACCGATGGATTAGAGACCGTGAAGAACAAGGGCCGCCATGACGTGAGAAACCGCTGGCCCGAAATAGAAAATTACTGGGTCGACAGCATTAAGAAGATACGCGACGATAAATATAATACTGCCCAATGGATAAAGCCGAATGAGCATTTATCGTATCAGATGCCGGAAAAACCGTTTGAAATATTTAAAGAAGATTTTATGAAGACGGCCATGGATTATTTAATGTTTAAGCAAGGCATCGACGCAAAGGCCTTCGGGGACAAGCTGCTCAATGCGGCAATGTACTCAAGCAGCATCAGCCGCGAGAACGGCCGCGTAAATATCTCGCTGAGTATCAACAGCTCAGACACAGAGCAGCAGGACACTCAAGACAGCGAGGATGACTGACGCAAGCCCGTTAAATTATTTAACTTGGAAAGAATTTAAAATCGGTGATATTTTTCAAACTAAAACAACTGGGAAGAATATTCAAGTGCCAACTGGCGCGATGATGAAGAGACAAGACTTAATAGAAGGCGATATACCGCGCGTAACCGTTTCTAAATTTGACAACGGTATCACTGGCTATTACGCTTTCTCACCTGACAAAAATTATCGTGTCTATGAAAATTTTATCAGCGTGAGCTTCTTAGGTACGATATTTTATCACGCAGGCAAAGCATCGCTTGATATGAAAGTTCATTGCTTAAAGCCTTGTGATATTGAACTGAATAATTTTATCGCCAGTTTTCTTGTTAGTGTCATACGAAAAGCTATAGCTAACTTTGCTTATTCTGACCAATTATCAAGCACGGTGCTGCCTAATATAATTATAAAACTTCCAGCGGCGCCGGACGGCAAGCCGGATTTTAAATTCATGGAGCTGTACATGCTGAATATTTTTAGCAAGTCAAAGGCCGGACTTGAGAGCTTGCAGCTCGCGGACACGGCCAAGATACCTGTCGATATTCGCAGCTGGAAGGAATTTAAAATCGGAGAGCTGTTTAATGTTGTCAAGGGAACGCGATTAACAAAAGCGGATCAGAAAAGCGGAGATATTAATTTTGTTAGTGCCTCAGCATTCAATAACGGTATCACTGCTACAATATCGAATGACAGTCACATTCATCCTGGTAATAATCTGACCGTTAATTATGACGGGTCTATAGGCTATACATTCTATCAGGAGCAACCTTTCTGGGCATTAGATGACGTGAACGTATTATATCCTAAATTTGAAATGACAAAAAATATTGCGCTGTTCATAGCTCCTATAATTAAATCCGTTGGCAGTAAGCACGCTTATGAAAACAAATGGACTCTGGAAGTTATGAAGGCCGATAAAATTTCACTTCCCGTTACGGCGGACGGCAAACCGGATTTTAAATTCATGGAGCGTTACATGCAGGAAATATTAGATGACGCCGAGGCGAAGATTAACGCGCTTTTAGATTATTAAATTTATTAAAATTATTTAAATAAAAATAATGCGGCAGGCTGAAATAAAACAGCTTGCCGCAAATTTTTTAAATTTAATTTTTAATAATAAAATTATTAATCCTGCTCTTCAAGTGCGAGCTGCGCAAGTTCTAATGCGCCTTTAATTCCCTGATTGCCGTTCAGGCTTGCCGGAACTATATAGCTATCCATATTTCTTAATTCTTTAGTGTCGATATAGCCGTTAATCTTCTCAAGCGTCTTCTTGCGTATCAACGGGAATAATTGCTTGGCCTGGCCGTCAATGACGCCGCCGCCCAAAATAATTTTCTGCGGGCTTAACGTCATGATAACATCGACCATTGCCTGAGCAATATAAGCTGCCTCTAAGTCCCAGACTTCAGGCTTGTCAGCAAGTTCTTTTGCGGGCTTGCCCCAGCGGGCCTCGATAGCCGGGCCTGAAGCCATGCCCTCAAAGCACGTGCCGTGATTCGGACATACGCCCCTGAAATCTTTTAACTCATTCGGCTCTAATGCAACTTGCAGATGGCCGACTTCAGTGTGCAGCATACCGTGAATGAATTTGCCGCCGGCCATTGCGCCGCCGCCTATGCCCGTGCCAATCGTGAAATACACTGCGTCGGTCAAGCCCTTTGCACAGCCCCACGTTGCCTCGCCTAACAGCGACCCGTTCACGTCAGTGTCAAAGCCGGCCGGAATATCATTTAACGCATCTTTTAAAGTCTTCACAATCGGGTAATTGCGCCATGCAACTTTCGGCGTGTTTAATATGCTGCCGTAAGTCTGCGACTTTTTATTTAAGTCAATCGGGCCGAAGCACGCTATGCCCAATGCCTTTAAATTTCTCTCGGCGTTGACGTTCACAAAATATTCGGCTACTTTCTGCATGGTCTCGTCCGGCGTTGTAGTCGGAATAGAAACCCGCTCGAAAATATTTCCGTTCTCGTCGCCGACAGCACAGACCATCTTCGTGCCGCCGGCCTCAAGCGCTCCGAAAAACATCTTTATCACTCCCCTAATTCTTAAATTTTAAAATTAATTTAATTTAAATTATTTATTCAGGCTCACGCTGCGGACTTCGCCGCGCAATGGCAATACGCTCTTGGGATTGACTGACAGCTCATCTATTCCCATTTTTAAAAATGTCTCAGTAAGGCTCAAGTCCGCGCCGAGTTCGCCGCATATGCCCACCCATATATTATGCTTATGCCCAGCGTCAATAGTCATCTTAATTAATTTCAGCACCGCCGGATGATGAGTGTCGGCAAATCTTTCAAGCTTCGCGTTCTGCCGGTCGATTGCGCAGGTATACTGCGTTAAATCATTAGTGCCGATCGAGAAGAAGTCGGCCTCTTCAGCAAGTTCATCAGCACAGACAGCAGCCGCCGGCGTCTCAATCATAATGCCCACTTCAAACTCGCCGATTTTAATACGCTCACGCTCAAGCTCCTGTTTGCACTCGTCTAAAATATTTTTGCATTCTTTCAGCTCCCATAAGCTCGTTATCATCGGGAACATGATGCCTAAATTGCCGTAAGCCGACGCACGCAATAACGCTCTTAATTGCCGCTTGAAGAAATCTTTGCGCGTTAAGCAAATTCTAATAGCTCTGAAGCCCAACGCCGGATTTTCTTCTTTGTCTAAATTCATATAGCTTATAGTCTTGTCAGCGCCGATGTCGCATGTGCGAATTATGACTTGCCTGGGTGCAAGAGCCTCAAGAACTTTTTTATAAGCATTAAACTGCGCCTCTTCACTCGGGTCTTCTTTGCTGTTTAAATACACAAATTCAGACCTGAATAATCCAACGCCTTCTGCGTCGTTATCAAGCACTGCGCTAATATCTTCAGGGCCGCCGATATTTGCATAAATTTTAATCTTGCGGCCGTCGCGCGTCATGCTCGCCTTGCCCTTTAAGTTCTTTAACGCCTCGAGCTTCTTTAAATCTTCGTCATGCTGAGCTTTAAACTTAGCCGTAAGCTCTGCATCAGGCTCTATATAAAGCGTCGCGTTATAGCCGTCAAGCACTGCGAACTTGCCGTCCCATTCGTCTAATTTAATATCTTTGCACTGAATTATAGTCGGCAGGTTCATGCTGCGGGCAAGTATTGCCGTGTGTGAGTTCGAGCTGCCCTCACGCGTGACAAGGCCAAGCAATAAAGACTTATCAAGCTTGACTGTCTCAGACGGCGCTAAATCTTCCGCTATTAATATGCTGGGTTCAGTTAATTTATTTGACTCAAAGCCGAACAGCGCATCAAGCATGGCTGTCTTTAAGTCTATAACGTCCGCGCTTCTGGCCTGAAAATACGGATCGTCCATCTCTCTGAACATTTGAGCTGCGCTCTCAAAGCCTGCATCAACGGCAAAGGCCGCGTTATGACGCTCGTCGATAATTAACTCCTTGCACGAGTCTATTAAATCTTCGTCATCTAACATTAATTCATGAGCTTCAAATATTCCGGCTGTCTCTTCGCCTGAGGTCTCGAGAGCTTTCTCGTATAGTTCATGCTGCTGCGCCTGAACGTTTAATCTTGCAGCTTCAAATTTTTCAAGCTCTGAATTTACATCCTGCTCGTTAATTAAATTTTCTTTAATGTCATAGACGGCAGGCTTATATACTTTAATCTTGCCTAAGGCTATGCCGCCTACGACTTTTAATCCGCTTGCAGTTATCATGATTTAAAATTTAAGCTTACATGTTCTCTTTCAAAAATTTCTCGATTGCGGCGGCGCACGCCTCTTCGTCAGCGCCCTCAACCTGCACTGTCACCTCGTCGCCTTGCTTAATTCCCATTCCCATTAACTTCATTAATGACGAAGCCTTCGCGCTCTTCTCGCCCTTGATAAACGTGACGGTGCTTGCGAAATTCTTTACTTCCTTGACGAGAATGCCGGCTGGCCGTGCGTGAATGCCTACCGGGTCCGTGATCGTGTACTTAAATTCTTTCATGCTTAAAACCGCCCTTTCAGATTAATTAATTTAATTAAAATTATTTAAATTAAAAATTAAATTTATTATAAAATAAATTTCATTAAAATTAATTAAATTTTACAGGAGTGAAAATTTTTGAGTTTTAAAAAATTTTTAAACTTAATCATTATTGCGTTAATTATTATGTCATTGCCCGGCCTTGCCCATGCAGCTGACAATGAGACAAAGCCGACCGATAATATCGCAGCACTTCAGCTTGAGATCAGCAACGACTTGGGTAAACTCCGAGAGACTATTAACCAGGAGCTCGCGGAGTTAAAACTCGGCAGTGTTGACATAGAAGAGCGGCTTAGAGAGATTGCTATCTTAACTGAAACTGCGTCGGACGATATGACGGTATGGGGTTACAATGAGACGCAGCGGGAGCGGCGCATTCAAGTTCTGTCTGAACTGAGCGTCGCGTACACGGCTTATGCTTCAGCGGCTTACGGCCGTTCTGACTCTCAAGCTCAGGATCATGCGGGTACTGCTTCAAGTGATGCGGCGGTTAAAGTTAAGAATGAGAATGAAAGCATAGCCGAGGAACTCGGAGCGATCGTGAGCCCTGATATAAACACGTCGGATAATCTGAGGCAGGAGATCGCGAAGACGTCGCGCGGCCTTGACATGCAGCTCTTCGCTTTGCAGTCTAAGATTAATAAATTAAAACTTGATTTATCCGACTCGGCTCGAATGAGAAAGGAAATTCAGACAGCTCAAGAGGGCGGAGAGGCAATAGAGATCCCCAGAACTCACGCTTTAGAGTTTGAGAACGCGAGGTTAAACGCCGCGCTGTCGGCTGTGCAGGTTAGACGAATCCGCGCAGTTTTTGATAAAGACGTCGCGTTAGTGCAGAGATTAAGGCGAAGGCTCGCGTCCATTCAGGATAAATTAATATTCCCCGAGAAACTTTTGGACGCGAATATCCAAAAGCTTCAGGAGAAAATAGACGACTTGGCCAAGGATATGAGCGGAGCGCGAAGGTCATTGAACACGGCAAATTCGGCTCTTACCCGGGCGAGAAACGCGCTGAACACTTCAGGTCTGAGCAGCAGCGAAAATATCACGCCTGAGTATGCAAATTTGTTAGCGCGTCAGGCAAGATTAAATTACTGGGAGTACATGACGACGCTAATCGACGACGAGATAAAGTTACTCCGCGAGGAGCAGCAAGTATGGCGCAGCAGGTATAAATTATTTAATGACCAAGCGAGCGGCGACGAGATCTGGAAGATACGCGAGAGTACGCAGAAGAGAATTGCCGAGATGCAGAGACTTCTGGACGGTATGCGCACGACCCAGAACGATATTTTGCGGCAGATATCGTCCATGCAGACACAGCTCGAGACAAAGAGAGAGGGGCAGGACGAAAGCGACAGCGTTAAAATTAATCAGAATTTAACGCGGGCTATAGACGTTCAGCGTAAAATTATTTTAGATGTATTAAACAGATACGAGTCTTTAATCCCGAACGCGATATTCTTGCAGCAGCGTTTATACAACGAGGCGAGCGACAGGGTCAGCGCGATAAGAATTGCAGAAAAGGTCGAGAGCTTCAGCAAAGAAACTATAATGGGCTTTTTGGACACTGAGCTCTGGCAGGGCGAGGGCTACTCGGTCACCGTCGGGAAATTAATTATTGCCGTCTTAGTGTTTTTATCAAGCTTCTTTTTAAGTTCTCTCGGCAGCCACTGGATAAAGCGCAGGATGTTAAAGCGCGGCGTGAGCGTCACGGCCTCTAACGGCACGCAGAGAATAGTATTTTATATTTTATGGATCACTTTCGCGTTAATTGCATTAAATATAGTTAAAATCCCGTTGACGGCCTTCGCATTCATGGGCGGTGCCATGGCGGTCGGCATTGGATTTGGAATGCAGAATATATTTAATAATTTAATCTCAGGCTTTATAGTAATTTTTAGCAGGCCGTTCAAAGTGCATGATATTATAGAAGTTGCGGGCAACACCGGTACAGTTCAGGACATCGGCTCGCGCAGTACTACTATAAAGACATGGGACGGCCTCGATGTAATTCTGCCTAATAGATATTTCTTAGAGAACAGCGTCACGAACTGGACAGGCTCGGACATGAAAAAACGCAATACGTTCAGAGTTCAGGTTTCTTATAACTCGGACACGCGGCAAGTCGAGAAATTATTAATGAAAGTAGTTAAAAGTCATTCTAAAGTTTTAAACGATCCTGCGCCGTTTGTAGTGTTTAGTGACTTTGACGCTTCTGGCTTGAACTTCGACGTTTATTTCTGGATAGACTTGCGCGAAGCGTCGGCGGTGAAAGTTGCGAGCGATATGCGGCATTATATCTTCTCGTTGTTTAACGAAGAGGGCGTGGCCTTCCCGTTCCCGCAGTTGGATGTTCATCTGGACAAGTTAGAGAAGCCGGCAGCCGAACAAGACGCGGACGCTGAAGTTGAAGTTCAAGAAGTTCAAGAAGCTAAAGCTGAAGCAAGCGGGAGTGACAGCAAAGAGCCGGAGACTAAAGCTAAAGACGAGAAATAAATTTTATTAATTAAATTTAAATTTAATGGGACAGGACTTGTTCCTGCCCCAAATTTTTTTATATTTATATAAATATATATTAAAAAGGAGAAGATGTTTTCATGGCAGTTACACGCGATAAGAGATTTAACGAGCTGTGGCTCACTGAAAATTCAAGCGATAACTTGCGGCTGTCGCTGAGGGTGAGCGAGGTGCTGCACAGCGAGAAGACTAAATATCAAGATATATTAATAGTCAATACTCCCGAGTACGGCAGGACTTTGATGCTTGACGGCGCATTTCAGCTGACCGAACGCGACGAGTTTTGTTATTCTGAGATGATGGCACACGTGCCGTTATGCGCAGGTTCTAAGCCTGAAAAAGTTTTGATAATCGGCGGCGGCGACGGCGCGATATTAAAGCAGGTGCTAAAGCATAACTGCGTGAGTAAATGCGTGTTGATAGACATTGACGAGCGCGTGATAGAAAATTCTAAAGAATTTATGCCGGCTATAAGCGAGAATGCGTTTAAAGATGAGCGGGCAGAGATAAAGTGCATGGATGCGCTGAAATATATAAAAGATACGCGCGAAAAATTTGATGTAGTTATAGTTGACAGCACTGACCCGGTGGACTTTGCCGCTGGATTGTTTCAAGCTGAATTTTATAATGACTTAAAAAATATCATGCAGCCTGACGGAATATTAAGCGAATTAACAGAGTCGCCGTTTACTGACACTGAGTTAATGCAGCAGGCTATAAATCAAATGCGGCAGGTCTTTAATAATGTAAGGATGTACTGGGGCGCAGTGCCGACTTATCCGTCGGGCATGTGGACGTACGGCATAGCGTGCAATAATTTAAATATAGATTTGGCCGAGCCTGTGCGCAGCGTTAATAATACGCGCTATTATACTAATGCAATTCATAAGGCAGCATTTATATTGCCGCCGTTCTTGAGCGATTTAATAAAATAATTTAAATTTAAAATTTTTCCCTTCAAGAAATTAAATATATTTATGCTATAATTTGTAGAATTTTTAAATTTTAATATTTTTAAGGTTTGGGTTATTAGTATTGGGGGGAAGAACATGGCGGGATTTGACAGCGAAAGCAGGCTTGAGCAAAAAATTTCTGACGGGATAAAGTCGCTGGGCAAGGCTCTTGATATATTAACGTGCGTCGGTGAGACGTACGAGGGCGTGAGCGTAACTGAAGTGTCGGACAAGCTGAATATAAATAAAGCGACTGTGTCTAAGATGCTTTCGACTATGGCGTCGCGGAATTTCGTCCGTAAAGACATTCACACGCGGCGTTACAGATTGGGCTACAGGCTTATTGAATTAGGCTCAAAGCTTATCGAGGCGACGGACATCAGGACAGAGGCTTATCCGTACTTGAAAGCTCTTGAGAAGCAGGTCAACGAAGTCATTAATCTTGCGGTGTATGACAACGGCGAGATAATTTATGTTGATAAGTTTGAGGGCAGCAGGCCGCTTAGACTTCATTCGTCAGTCGGCGGCAGGGCGGACTTGACTTGCACGTCAGTCGGCAAAGTGTTAATGGCGTTCTTGCCTGAGCAGGATCAGGCATATTTGAAAGATACTCATAAAAAAATTGAGCAGCGGACTGCTAAGAGCATTAAGACATGGCAGGAGTTTGCAAGGCAGTGCGCTAAAGTGCGTGAGCAGGGCTATGCGCTTGACATAGAAGAAAGCAGCGAAGGGATTATGTGCGTCGGAGCGCCGGTGTTTGATTATTCGGGTAATATTGCCGGTGCAGTGAGCATATCATGCCCTACCGTGCGATGCAGCATTGAGCATTTAATAGAGCTTAAAGATATTTTAATCGAGACCTGCGGCAAAATTTCGGCTGAGTGCGGCTATCGCGTATAATATATAAAATTTTATTAAATTTAAAATTTAAGGGGCTATATCAATGAGCAATGCCTGGGAAGTCTTAGTGTTTATTATTTATTTAATATTCATGCTGTACATAGGCGTATGGTTCTTCTTTAAGAGCAAAGACCAGAGCGAGAAGGGCTATTTCTTAGGAAGCAGGCAAGTCGGGGCGTGGGTGGCGGCGCTGTCAGCCGGAGCGTCGGACATGAG
>JAFUXM010000003.1 GCA_017470785.1 Synergistaceae bacterium | reverse complement strand
GCAAGCGGCTAAAGAATGTGATACGCGCGTCTTTAATTCTAAGATACGTGAAACTGTAGCTATTCAAACGGCTCAAGCACTTCAACAGGATATTTTTAATTACAAGCCGAAAGGCAACGCGGCGCAAGACTACAGCGCATTTATTGATGAACTTGAAAATTTAATTATTAAGGAGAGCTAAACATGAACGATAGAGATTTAAACGCAGAATTATTTAATAATGGCAAAAAGCCCGTTGGGCGGCCTAAGACCGACGGCGAAAAGAAAAAGCATTTTAATTTATTAGTCACGCCTTCAATGCTTACTCGTCTTAATAAAGCAGTTGGAATAAAGCAAGCAGAGACCGGCGAAAAATGGACAGTATCAGCCCTATTAAATGACCTTGCAGAAAAATATTTGAGCGAGAAAAATTTATAATATTGTTAGACGCAAATAATTATTATGAAATATAAAATTATAATAATTATTATGCGTCTATTAATTATATTCCTCAGCAACCCACCGCGTGAGACCGGCTCAGAAGAGCATTTAATTTTTTAGATAAGTATTTTATCCTTGATATAAAGCTCCGGCGATTGTCGGGGCTTTTTGCTTGCTGAAGTCGAAACAAAATTCGTGCCCTGATTTTATATTAAATAGGATATATGGAATTTATAGCACGAGAGCGCGTAAGGATGCCTCAGGTTGAGCTTTTTTTATTTTGCTTAAGCATTTTTCCCCTTAATTTAAAATTTTTAAAATTAATTTTATAGCTCACACATCATAAAGCCAGTTGTGAAGGGCATCGAGAGGATTTTAAAGTGAGTGCGAATTGGGCTTGACTTTCCTGTTATTCCACGTTAATATAATGCAAAGCTTGTGTTTTAGCGGACTTGATTAATAAAGGAGTAAATAATATATTTTTTGAGATAATTATTTGAAAAATAAAAAAAGTCGTTGTCAAACTTTGGACGGCGCGACAACGACAAAAGCGACAAGGTAACAAAAAAACGCAATTCTCGCGAGAGTTGCGCTTATTGTCCCTTATTAAATTAAATTAATTAATTTAATTTTAATAAGAAAATAAACGCTTGTCAAGTTCAATTCTTGTCAATTTGTATCAAAAAAGAATACTTGATGAACATTGAACATGGTATATGACTTAATTTGAAAGAAATAAAAAAATTTTTACATGGATTTTTTCTTAATGAATGAATATTAAAGGAGCGTGAATTTTTATTATGGAGAGTTCAGAATTTCTAACATCATCACAGCTTGCGGCGCGGCTGAACTTGCGGCCAAGTCACGTTAGAGCTTTAACACGGCGCGGCGAATTTCCAAAGCCCTTAAATTTCGGGCGTTGCAGACGTTGGAGAGTGACTGATGTTGAGCGTTTTATCGACAGCATGAGCGAGGCGCAGGACTTGCAGGCGGCTCAGGAACAAGCAACGGGCAATTAGACATTAAGAAAGGGGACGGCGACAATGATTAAAACTAAAAAAGCACGTTTAACTCAGGTCAAAAACATTAACGAACTCGAACACTTAGGACTTGAGCCGAACGGCTTTATCAGGGCGGCACTGGACTGCGGCGCAAATATTTTAGTTTTAACAGACATAGACGCGCCCAAGAAAGGGGGTAAACTCAATGAAGAGTACGCATAACGAGCAACGGAAACAGGTTTTAAGATGGCTGAATAATGCTATATCCTACTTTATTAACAGCCTTGATGAGTATGAGCCTGATTTTGAGCTGATAAAAAATAAAATGCGCGCTCTTGCTCTCGAATTTGAGTTCAGGGCAAGACGCGCATAGCAAAAATTTTTAGACAGTACAGCGGCCTGTCACAACACAAGCCGCCAATACGCACATACCCCGAGGTTATTATATCAACCCCGGGGCAAACTTGCAATTAATTAAAACGAGGTGGAGATAATGACGAAATTTGAATATGTACCAGAACGCGACATTAGAGAGCAAGTCGAAAGATTTATTTACGATACCCTCAATGTCAAGGGCGAGGTTGATTTAAAGCTTGACGGCCAGACGCACAGGGTAGCAATCGATGGCGACAAGGGCAGCGAGACCAGCGGCGAATATCGATTTTATACTGACGGTTGCCCAGCCGGATATGTTAGAGATTATCGAAATAATGAATTTAGAACTTGGAAATTTGATTTTAAAGCCCTCAAAGACAGTCAGCCTCAGATATATCAACAGTCACAGACGCGGGAATTTAAAGCTCATGCGGCAGCCATTCAGCAAGAGCGTTCTAAAAACGAGGCTAAAGAAAAAGCAGCGCGGACTATCGAGCTTGAGACTGAATTTAACGCAGCAAAAACGGCTACAGATGAACATGCTTATTTGCAGCGCAAGAAAGTCAAGAACGACGGCACGCTGAAAGTAAATCAAGCAGGCGAATTGTTAATCGGCTTGTACGACGCGGATGGTAAGTTCAAGACTTATCAAAGAATATTATCGGACGGAAATAAAAAGCTTGCATACGGCGGCGATAAGACCGGCGCATTCCATATAATCGGCGGCCATGAATTAACGTCAGGAGATAAAATTATCTTGGCCGAAGGGTACGCGACGGCGGCGAGTATTTATAAGAACATAGGCGATATGGCGCGGGTTGTTATGGCTGTAGATTGTCATAATCTGCTACCGGTTGCGCAGGCTATTAAATCTAAGTTCAGACCGAAGTGCTTACTGATCGCCGCCGATGATGACAGCCGCAAACATAAGGACGGCACAAATCCCGGCTTAGAGGCGGCTATTAAATGCGTTAAATCAGGCGCGGCAGACGGCTATGAATTACCGCCCTTTGGTTCTTTTGATGAAGATGATGATACAGATTTTAATGATTTTGCGATTTTACATGAAGACGAGATAGCAGACGTGTTTTCCAAAGCCTTAGAAAAATATACACCACGGCCATGGATTATACCCGCAAATGAGCTAATGGATAACTTCCAACCGACGGAATGGCTGATTGATGACTGGATACCCGAACAGTCACAGATATTACTATTTGGAGCGAGCGGCGCAGGGAAGTCTTTTATAACTCTCGATATGGCAGCAAGCATAGCGTGCAGTAATATATCAGAATGGCACGGCCTTACCATAGAACACGGCGGCGTACTCTATTTGAACGGCGAAG
Source organism: Synergistaceae bacterium (assembly GCA_017470785.1). Lineage (GTDB taxonomy): Bacteria > Synergistota > Synergistia > Synergistales > Aminobacteriaceae > JAFUXM01. The sequence continues at coordinate 11,453 of JAFUXM010000003.1, read as the reverse complement.
GTTATAATGGCTTGACTAAACGCCTTAAAGGTTGGGCGCAGGTGCGAGACGTGAGCCGTGACAATATAAATCTATATATCAGCCAGCAGCCTAAACTCATTACCGGCAGCGAGGTAACCGACTGGATTATCAACGAGATTAAGGCGCAGAATATCCAAGATTTAAAGCTAATTATCGTCGATACTCTCAGCCGCCATTTTGGCGGCGATGAAAATAACGCAAGCGATGCGACGAACTTTTTAAATCAGCTTTCCGCAATTCAGCGAGAATTTAATTGTTCTGTTTTAATCACGCATCATACCGGCGTATCGAACGAGGCTCAGGGCAGAGGCCGAGGCTCAAGCGCATTTAAGGGCGCTGTTGATATGGAACTGCAGATAAAGAGCGATGGCAGCGGCGAAGACTTCTATGTGACTTTATCGCAGACTAAAAATAAAGATGATGAAATCAAAGAGGCCTTGACATTCAAGCGCTTGAGTGTGCCTCTCGACGGCGTATTTAACAAGCGCGGCAAGCAAATATTCACGGCTGTTTTAGAAAGGATGGACGCGCCGACGGTTAAATCAGCAAGCGCTCAACTCAAAATCACAGCGACAATTAAGCGCGCTCTTGAGACTTACGCTGAAGCAGCCGACACGGCAGGGACGTTCACTGAAGGCGGCGAAAAGTTTTACGGCGTACGTTATGAAGAATGGCGCAATGCGTTATATAAGCGTTCAAGCAGCGACAAGGAAAGTTCAAAACGCGGCGAGTTTAGTCGGACGCGGAAAGCTTTAATTGATAATTTAGGAATACTGAACACCGAAGACGGCGGCGGAAACGAGAAGGGCGATATTTACCGCCCAGCAGCAGGCTTTAAAGAGTATATAGCGGCAGTGGGATTAACTTCCAAGATGGAACAGGTCAGGCTTACATCAAAGGGCGAGATTATTTAAAATTTAAGATTAACAGAAAAGTAATAGAGGTGAGGCGCTGCAATTAACATTTAAGGAGTTGCAGCGCCTTCAAATTAAGTATTCATGCGCTTTCGTAATGCTTGCGCTGCAGTTTACTATTGAGAAAATTGCAGCGCTAAAAAGTTTGGCGATGCAAGTGATGCAAAGCGATGCAATTTTTTTAATTCTAAATTGCAGCGCATTTAAGTTAAGTATTTACAAGTATTAGTAGCTTTAACGATGCAAAGCGATGCAATTTTTACTAATGCTGACTTGCAGCGCTCGCTCAAACTTTTTAAACGCGATGCAAGCGATGCACACAGCCTTTAGGCTGTGCAGCTGCAGCGCTAAAAATGAGGTGTTTTTTTGAAAGACAAAAATCAGATTGTGAGGAACAAATGACAGCAGATAAATTTTTAGAAATATGCAGGCAAAGCGGATTGAAAATCGCGGTCAATTATGATGACTATACTATCTCCATTGCAGGCGATGCAAAATCAGCGGCTCACGCGCAGCGCAAGCTTGATAGTTCACTGGAACTCACGGCCAGCGTGTTGGTAAAGCTTATGGAGACGGACGCGATACTAAAGGACTTGCTCACTGAACGCGCGGCGATACGGGCAGCTGAAGGCTTACCAGATGATTTATATTCAGCGGCTCTCGTGAACGTTAAGGCGGAAAATGAGGTAAAGGACTGCAAGACAAAAGTGAGTGAGACTAAATTTCATATCTTTGAAGTCGAAGACAAACGCGGCGAGCGCTTTAAATATTCCATATCGTGCATTGATGAAGTATTGCAAGACACTTTAGATAGTTTAGGCTTGCGGGTAATAAGCGAGATAGAGCCGCATATTTGGATTATAGACAGCAATACCGGCATAGGCAGCTATCAACCAGTGTCGAGAGCGAGCGCGTGTAGGCAGTCCTGAAGTCGGGAAAGCCTACATGGGCGCTATCAGCGAGGGGGCTAAATACGCGGCTTGACTTCACGGACAGCCGGACGGCTTTACGTTTAAATCGTCAAGCTTAAGCGCCCTCATACTCGACGCAGCCGGACGCGGTAAAGCAATTAGTAGGCCTTGACTTAAAAAATCGATTGTGGGGCGTTTTGAGCGGCCAGCAAATTTAAGCCTGATATGCGAAACTGCTACCACGGGCAGCCGGATATATGGAGCAGTGAGGCCGATATGAATTGAGCTATAGCTGATATGGCGTTGCAGGAGAGGGCGGACGGGCTAACTGTTATTGAACTGTTAGCAGATAAGCCCGAGCTGATAACCGGCAGCTTATCCTGAAGAGCGCGGTGTGAAAATTCAGGTTTTTTCAGGTTCTTAAATTTGAATTGAGCGGCAGGAAGGTGTTAAATTTCAACTTTTCTCAACTTTTTCAACATGCAGAGGCGCGCCATCAGCGAGGGCGGCCTGATAATCCTGTGCGTCTAATCTCCGGCAAAACCTCGCTCGTTACCCATTTTCTGAATTTCTTAGCTTCGGGCTTGTTGCTCCTAAAGATTAAAGAATATAAGCCCGACTCGTTAATAATATTCTTTTCAGGATTGCCTCGAATACCCTCACTAAAAGTTAGGGTATTTTTTTCATCGTCATCAAGCGACTTTAGAGCTTTTGTCGGGTTAGTAAGCCCTAAAACATCGCACACGTCTTTAGCGACCCACCACGGTGTGCCGTCCGCCTCAGCTATAACTCTTACGCTCTTGTTGCCCGTGAAGAAGTTCCGTCAGAAATTCTTACGGTATTCTTTTAGTCGTCATGAATGACTCTCACTAAAAGTTAGGCTCATTTCTCGGCCTTGACACCTGCCCTAACTTTTAGTAAGGTCAGCTCATCATCAAGTCCATATAGAGCTTTTGTCGGGGGTGCAAATTTTATTTGTAACCTTTTCAACTGTGGTCAAGTTGACGATAGTTTCAACCGCCGCGCGGAAACGCCCCCGTGAATAAGGGGGGTGGCAAAATGCGCCCCCCTTTACCTGATACAGTAGTCCGCATAATTAGCGGACTATTTGAACTTGTGTCGTTTTGACATAAGTTCAAGAGCTGAAATAAGAATAGAGTAGCTAAAAGCGACAGTAATTGACGGCTATTCAAAATGTTTAATGTTGAAAGGCTTTCTAATAGCTGAAGTAGGTATTACCGACTGTAGCCTTCACAAACGCGCGGCTTATAAGGCAGGGGTGTAACAAAAGGTTACAGCCTTGACCTTACTAAAAGTTAGAGCAGGCTTTTTTGAATGATAAGCAACCGGCAATATCTTAATACTATTCTTTAAATTTTTATCATGCTGATACCCGCGCGTTGCAGTCCGTGACCGGCGCGGTATATGGAGCGAAAATAAGTCATATTGAGCTTTAAATTTTCAGTGAATATAAACTATCCTAAAAAAATTTGAAGTTAATATAAAGCGTTTTAGGCAATTAAATTAATTCGTATCCTATTATAGGATACACATTAGAGCGCGTAAAGTCATTTATTACAAGCTTTTATGCAATTTTAATTTTTTTTAGTGGTACGGTTTATGGTACGGTTAAATATTTATTAGACGCATTATAATTTTTTTTGCTTTTAATTGACAATTAATTTAAATTTATTATAATATAAAAAACATCATGAATAAAAGGAGTTCTAAACATGAACGACAAAGATAATGGCAAAAAGCCTAAAGCTCTTAAAAGCTTACGGGCTTTTTTATCGTAAACTGTATAAAAAATAGCCATATCCTTTAGCTATAGCCATAAGCACGGCTAAAAATAATCAGTTTTCTTATATTTTATCTTGTAGCAGGGTAGCGCTAAAAATTCTTTGATGGAGTAATAGGCTATCGAACTGAACGCGTAAAGCCCTTCAATTACTAAGCTTATACAAATAAGCTTTTAGGCTGTGTGTATTTTTGTGTGTAATTTTATAATTATTAGAAATATTATAATTTTTTAATTGACAATAATTTAAAAATTCTTATAATATAAATATTATTATAAATAAAGGGAGTGAAAAATAGCATGAATGAAATAATAGCTTTGATGAGCAAGAAGGGCGGGGCGGGTAAGACAACAACAGCCGCAGCCCTTGCAGCGGGCTTTACTGCTAAAGGTTATAAAGTGCTTGCCATTGACTTAGACGGACAAGCTAATTTAACTTACTCAATGGCCGCTGATGCAGACGGCGCGACTATTCTTGATGTACTTATGGATAAGGCCGATATTAAGGACGCTGTAAAACATACAGCAACCGGCGATATTATACCGGCGAGTTTTGCGCTTGACGTTGCAGATATTAGACTGACGGGCAATAATAGAAATATGCTGTTAAAAAGCGCATTAGAGACAGTTAAACCTGAATATAATTTAATTATTCTCGATACATTGCCATTCTTTGGAGTGCTTACATTAAACGCATTAGCAGCGTCAACGGGCGTTATCATACCGGCCAAGGCTGATATATTCAACCTGAACACATTTAAAAGAACTTGCAGCCTTATAAAATCGGCGCAAGACGCATTTAATGCAGACTTAAAGCTTTACGGCGTGCTATTAACTCACTTCAAGCCGAACACTAAGAACACCCGCGAATTATTAGAGCTGTTTACGCAAGCGGCTAAAGAATGTGATACGCGCGTCTTTAATTCTAAGATACGTGAAACTGTAGCTATTCAAACGGCTCAAGCACTTCAACAGGATATTTTTAATTACAAGCCGAAAGGCAACGCGGCGCAAGACTACAGCGCATTTATTGATGAACTTGAAAATTTAATTATTAAGGAGAGCTAAACATGAACGATAGAGATTTAAACGCAGAATTATTTAATAATGGCAAAAAGCCCGTTGGGCGGCCTAAGACCGACGGCGAAAAGAAAAAGCATTTTAATTTATTAGTCACGCCTTCAATGCTTACTCGTCTTAATAAAGCAGTTGGAATAAAGCAAGCAGAGACCGGCGAAAAATGGACAGTATCAGCCCTATTAAATGACCTTGCAGAAAAATATTTGAGCGAGAAAAATTTATAATATTGTTAGACGCAAATAATTATTATGAAATATAAAATTATAATAATTATTATGCGTCTATTAATTATATTCCTCAGCAACCCACCGCGTGAGACCGGCTCAGAAGAGCATTTAATTTTTTAGATAAGTATTTTATCCTTGATATAAAGCTCCGGCGATTGTCGGGGCTTTTTGCTTGCTGAAGTCGAAACAAAATTCGTGCCCTGATTTTATATTAAATAGGATATATGGAATTTATAGCACGAGAGCGCGTAAGGATGCCTCAGGTTGAGCTTTTTTTATTTTGCTTAAGCATTTTTCCCCTTAATTTAAAATTTTTAAAATTAATTTTATAGCTCACACATCATAAAGCCAGTTGTGAAGGGCATCGAGAGGATTTTAAAGTGAGTGCGAATTGGGCTTGACTTTCCTGTTATTCCACGTTAATATAATGCAAAGCTTGTGTTTTAGCGGACTTGATTAATAAAGGAGTAAATAATATATTTTTTGAGATAATTATTTGAAAAATAAAAAAAGTCGTTGTCAAACTTTGGACGGCGCGACAACGACAAAAGCGACAAGGTAACAAAAAAACGCAATTCTCGCGAGAGTTGCGCTTATTGTCCCTTATTAAATTAAATTAATTAATTTAATTTTAATAAGAAAATAAACGCTTGTCAAGTTCAATTCTTGTCAATTTGTATCAAAAAAGAATACTTGATGAACATTGAACATGGTATATGACTTAATTTGAAAGAAATAAAAAAATTTTTACATGGATTTTTTCTTAATGAATGAATATTAAAGGAGCGTGAATTTTTATTATGGAGAGTTCAGAATTTCTAACATCATCACAGCTTGCGGCGCGGCTGAACTTGCGGCCAAGTCACGTTAGAGCTTTAACACGGCGCGGCGAATTTCCAAAGCCCTTAAATTTCGGGCGTTGCAGACGTTGGAGAGTGACTGATGTTGAGCGTTTTATCGACAGCATGAGCGAGGCGCAGGACTTGCAGGCGGCTCAGGAACAAGCAACGGGCAATTAGACATTAAGAAAGGGGACGGCGACAATGATTAAAACTAAAAAAGCACGTTTAACTCAGGTCAAAAACATTAACGAACTCGAACACTTAGGACTTGAGCCGAACGGCTTTATCAGGGCGGCACTGGACTGCGGCGCAAATATTTTAGTTTTAACAGACATAGACGCGCCCAAGAAAGGGGGTAAACTCAATGAAGAGTACGCATAACGAGCAACGGAAACAGGTTTTAAGATGGCTGAATAATGCTATATCCTACTTTATTAACAGCCTTGATGAGTATGAGCCTGATTTTGAGCTGATAAAAAATAAAATGCGCGCTCTTGCTCTCGAATTTGAGTTCAGGGCAAGACGCGCATAGCAAAAATTTTTAGACAGTACAGCGGCCTGTCACAACACAAGCCGCCAATACGCACATACCCCGAGGTTATTATATCAACCCCGGGGCAAACTTGCAATTAATTAAAACGAGGTGGAGATAATGACGAAATTTGAATATGTACCAGAACGCGACATTAGAGAGCAAGTCGAAAGATTTATTTACGATACCCTCAATGTCAAGGGCGAGGTTGATTTAAAGCTTGACGGCCAGACGCACAGGGTAGCAATCGATGGCGACAAGGGCAGCGAGACCAGCGGCGAATATCGATTTTATACTGACGGTTGCCCAGCCGGATATGTTAGAGATTATCGAAATAATGAATTTAGAACTTGGAAATTTGATTTTAAAGCCCTCAAAGACAGTCAGCCTCAGATATATCAACAGTCACAGACGCGGGAATTTAAAGCTCATGCGGCAGCCATTCAGCAAGAGCGTTCTAAAAACGAGGCTAAAGAAAAAGCAGCGCGGACTATCGAGCTTGAGACTGAATTTAACGCAGCAAAAACGGCTACAGATGAACATGCTTATTTGCAGCGCAAGAAAGTCAAGAACGACGGCACGCTGAAAGTAAATCAAGCAGGCGAATTGTTAATCGGCTTGTACGACGCGGATGGTAAGTTCAAGACTTATCAAAGAATATTATCGGACGGAAATAAAAAGCTTGCATACGGCGGCGATAAGACCGGCGCATTCCATATAATCGGCGGCCATGAATTAACGTCAGGAGATAAAATTATCTTGGCCGAAGGGTACGCGACGGCGGCGAGTATTTATAAGAACATAGGCGATATGGCGCGGGTTGTTATGGCTGTAGATTGTCATAATCTGCTACCGGTTGCGCAGGCTATTAAATCTAAGTTCAGACCGAAGTGCTTACTGATCGCCGCCGATGATGACAGCCGCAAACATAAGGACGGCACAAATCCCGGCTTAGAGGCGGCTATTAAATGCGTTAAATCAGGCGCGGCAGACGGCTATGAATTACCGCCCTTTGGTTCTTTTGATGAAGATGATGATACAGATTTTAATGATTTTGCGATTTTACATGAAGACGAGATAGCAGACGTGTTTTCCAAAGCCTTAGAAAAATATACACCACGGCCATGGATTATACCCGCAAATGAGCTAATGGATAACTTCCAACCGACGGAATGGCTGATTGATGACTGGATACCCGAACAGTCACAGATATTACTATTTGGAGCGAGCGGCGCAGGGAAGTCTTTTATAACTCTCGATATGGCAGCAAGCATAGCGTGCAGTAATATATCAGAATGGCACGGCCTTACCATAGAACACGGCGGCGTACTCTATTTGAACGGCGAAGGTTATAATGGCTTGACTAAACGCCTTAAAGGTTGGGCGCAGGTGCGAGACGTGAGCCGTGACAATATAAATCTATATATCAGCCAGCAGCCTAAACTCATTACCGGCAGCGAGGTAACCGACTGGATTATCAACGAGATTAAGGCGCAGAATATCCAAGATTTAAAGCTAATTATCGTCGATACTCTCAGCCGCCATTTTGGCGGCGATGAAAATAACGCAAGCGATGCGACGAACTTTTTAAATCAGCTTTCCGCAATTCAGCGAGAATTTAATTGTTCTGTTTTAATCACGCATCATACCGGCGTATCGAACGAGGCTCAGGGCAGAGGCCGAGGCTCAAGCGCATTTAAGGGCGCTGTTGATATGGAACTGCAGATAAAGAGCGATGGCAGCGGCGAAGACTTCTATGTGACTTTATCGCAGACTAAAAATAAAGATGATGAAATCAAAGAGGCCTTGACATTCAAGCGCTTGAGTGTGCCTCTCGACGGCGTATTTAACAAGCGCGGCAAGCAAATATTCACGGCTGTTTTAGAAAGGATGGACGCGCCGACGGTTAAATCAGCAAGCGCTCAACTCAAAATCACAGCGACAATTAAGCGCGCTCTTGAGACTTACGCTGAAGCAGCCGACACGGCAGGGACGTTCACTGAAGGCGGCGAAAAGTTTTACGGCGTACGTTATGAAGAATGGCGCAATGCGTTATATAAGCGTTCAAGCAGCGACAAGGAAAGTTCAAAACGCGGCGAGTTTAGTCGGACGCGGAAAGCTTTAATTGATAATTTAGGAATACTGAACACCGAAGACGGCGGCGGAAACGAGAAGGGCGATATTTACCGCCCAGCAGCAGGCTTTAAAGAGTATATAGCGGCAGTGGGATTAACTTCCAAGATGGAACAGGTCAGGCTTACATCAAAGGGCGAGATTATTTAAAATTTAAGATTAACAGAAAAGTAATAGAGGTGAGGCGCTGCAATTAACATTTAAGGAGTTGCAGCGCCTTCAAATTAAGTATTCATGCGCTTTCGTAATGCTTGCGCTGCAGTTTACTATTGAGAAAATTGCAGCGCTAAAAAGTTTGGCGATGCAAGTGATGCAAAGCGATGCAATTTTTTTAATTCTAAATTGCAGCGCATTTAAGTTAAGTATTTACAAGTATTAGTAGCTTTAACGATGCAAAGCGATGCAATTTTTACTAATGCTGACTTGCAGCGCTCGCTCAAACTTTTTAAACGCGATGCAAGCGATGCACACAGCCTTTAGGCTGTGCAGCTGCAGCGCTAAAAATGAGGTGTTTTTTTGAAAGACAAAAATCAGATTGTGAGGAACAAATGACAGCAGATAAATTTTTAGAAATATGCAGGCAAAGCGGATTGAAAATCGCGGTCAATTATGATGACTATACTATCTCCATTGCAGGCGATGCAAAATCAGCGGCTCACGCGCAGCGCAAGCTTGATAGTTCACTGGAACTCACGGCCAGCGTGTTGGTAAAGCTTATGGAGACGGACGCGATACTAAAGGACTTGCTCACTGAACGCGCGGCGATACGGGCAGCTGAAGGCTTACCAGATGATTTATATTCAGCGGCTCTCGTGAACGTTAAGGCGGAAAATGAGGTAAAGGACTGCAAGACAAAAGTGAGTGAGACTAAATTTCATATCTTTGAAGTCGAAGACAAACGCGGCGAGCGCTTTAAATATTCCATATCGTGCATTGATGAAGTATTGCAAGACACTTTAGATAGTTTAGGCTTGCGGGTAATAAGCGAGATAGAGCCGCATATTTGGATTATAGACAGCAATACCGGCATAGGCAGCTATCAACCAGTGTCGAGAGCGAGCGCGTGTAGGCAGTCCTGAAGTCGGGAAAGCCTACATGGGCGCTATCAGCGAGGGGGCTAAATACGCGGCTTGACTTCACGGACAGCCGGACGGCTTTACGTTTAAATCGTCAAGCTTAAGCGCCCTCATACTCGACGCAGCCGGACGCGGTAAAGCAATTAGTAGGCCTTGACTTAAAAAATCGATTGTGGGGCGTTTTGAGCGGCCAGCAAATTTAAGCCTGATATGCGAAACTGCTACCACGGGCAGCCGGATATATGGAGCAGTGAGGCCGATATGAATTGAGCTATAGCTGATATGGCGTTGCAGGAGAGGGCGGACGGGCTAACTGTTATTGAACTGTTAGCAGATAAGCCCGAGCTGATAACCGGCAGCTTATCCTGAAGAGCGCGGTGTGAAAATTCAGGTTTTTTCAGGTTCTTAAATTTGAATTGAGCGGCAGGAAGGTGTTAAATTTCAACTTTTCTCAACTTTTTCAACATGCAGAGGCGCGCCATCAGCGAGGGCGGCCTGATAATCCTGTGCGTCTAATCTCCGGCAAAACCTCGCTCGTTACCCATTTTCTGAATTTCTTAGCTTCGGGCTTGTTGCTCCTAAAGATTAAAGAATATAAGCCCGACTCGTTAATAATATTCTTTTCAGGATTGCCTCGAATACCCTCACTAAAAGTTAGGGTATTTTTTTCATCGTCATCAAGCGACTTTAGAGCTTTTGTCGGGTTAGTAAGCCCTAAAACATCGCACACGTCTTTAGCGACCCACCACGGTGTGCCGTCCGCCTCAGCTATAACTCTTACGCTCTTGTTGCCCGTGAAGAAGTTCCGTCAGAAATTCTTACGGTATTCTTTTAGTCGTCATGAATGACTCTCACTAAAAGTTAGGCTCATTTCTCGGCCTTGACACCTGCCCTAACTTTTAGTAAGGTCAGCTCATCATCAAGTCCATATAGAGCTTTTGTCGGGGGTGCAAATTTTATTTGTAACCTTTTCAACTGTGGTCAAGTTGACGATAGTTTCAACCGCCGCGCGGAAACGCCCCCGTGAATAAGGGGGGTGGCAAAATGCGCCCCCCTTTACCTGATACAGTAGTCCGCATAATTAGCGGACTATTTGAACTTGTGTCGTTTTGACATAAGTTCAAGAGCTGAAATAAGAATAGAGTAGCTAAAAGCGACAGTAATTGACGGCTATTCAAAATGTTTAATGTTGAAAGGCTTTCTAATAGCTGAAGTAGGTATTACCGACTGTAGCCTTCACAAACGCGCGGCTTATAAGGCAGGGGTGTAACAAAAGGTTACAGCCTTGACCTTACTAAAAGTTAGAGCAGGCTTTTTTGAATGATAAGCAACCGGCAATATCTTAATACTATTCTTTAAATTTTTATCATGCTGATACCCGCGCGTTGCAGTCCGTGACCGGCGCGGTATATGGAGCGAAAATAAGTCATATTGAGCTTTAAATTTTCAGTGAATATAAACTATCCTAAAAAAATTTGAAGTTAATATAAAGCGTTTTAGGCAATTAAATTAATTCGTATCCTATTATAGGATACACATTAGAGCGCGTAAAGTCATTTATTACAAGCTTTTATGCAATTTTAATTTTTTTTAGTGGTACGGTTTATGGTACGGTTAAATATTTATTAGACGCATTATAATTTTTTTTGCTTTTAATTGACAATTAATTTAAATTTATTATAATATAAAAAACATCATGAATAAAAGGAGTTCTAAACATGAACGACAAAGATAATGGCAAAAAGCCTAAAGCTCTTAAAAGCTTACGGGCTTTTTTATCGTAAACTGTATAAAAAATAGCCATATCCTTTAGCTATAGCCATAAGCACGGCTAAAAATAATCAGTTTTCTTATATTTTATCTTGTAGCAGGGTAGCGCTAAAAATTCTTTGATGGAGTAATAGGCTATCGAACTG
>JAFUXM010000269.1 GCA_017470785.1 Synergistaceae bacterium | reverse complement strand
TCAATCGCGCCCTGAATGTCCTGAATGCCCGTCATCGGAGCAATACCGCGCGACGTCGCATGATCGACCGTGATAGCCATCATCTTGTTGCTAACCGGATTGACCATACGTGAAAGCCTTACTGCCTTACCCATTGCGTACATGGGCTCTACAAATCTTCCCATAATAAACAGCTCCTTTATATAAAATAAATATAAAATAAAAAGCGCGTGCAACAAAACACGCGCTCTAATGCTTTAATCTTCTATTACAACTTTAAGGGCAGTTCCGGCCATGTGCAAGTCCAGAGCCTGCTTAAACTCGTCGATCTTGAATTTAGCCGATACTATCGCGTCAAGATCGATCTTGTGATTAATGACCATGTCGGCGGCCTGCAAATAATCAATGCGCTTATACGCCGTGCTGCCGGTTATATTAATCTCGTTGTAGTGAATTACGCTCGGGTCGAACTCGCTCATCTTGCCCTTGGGGAAGCCGGCGAATAAGCATACAGTGCCGCCGCGCCGTGCAAGCTTAAACGTGCTGTCAACTAAGGCATTAACGCCGATGGCCATTACTATTCTGTCAACGCCCTCACCGCCGGTCTCTTCCATTATAATATCATGCAAGTTCTCGTTCTTAGAATCCACAACGCGCTTTGCGCCAAGCTTTAAAGCTAATGCGCGCTTCTCGGGATCAAGCTCGCTGACTATAACGGACTTCGCGCCGGCTATTAAAGATAATTGCAGGTGCATTAAGCCTATCGGGCCGGCGCCGATGATTAAAACAGTGTCGTTAAATCCAGTGCCGGTGTTGCGAAGGCCTCTAATGCAGCAAGCCAACGGCTCGATTAACGCGCCGGCTGCATAGCTCACGCTCTCAGGCAGTTTAATAACATTGCCGCTCTCAATGCAGATATCCGGAATTAAAATATACTGCTCGAAGCCGCCGTTAAACTCATAGCCAATGGCCTTACGGTTTAAGCAAGCGTTCTCGCGGCCGTTTAAACACGCCGAGCAATGGCCGCACGGAATAACATTTGCGACTGCAACTCTATCGCCGGCTGCAAAGCCCTTAACGTCCTTGCCGACCTGTTCAATAACGCCGCAGATCTCATGGCCTACTACCGAGTTCGGTCTAACGCCCTTCGTCTTGCCGCCGGTGAAAATGCGCTTGTCCGTCCCGCACAGCGCCGCCGCTTTCATCTTCAATAAAATTTCGCCGTCGCCGCACTCAGGCTTGTCGATAAGCTTGACCTCGTAATTATTATTATAATTAACGCTGTCAAAAGTCTCCGGATTGTGCATCACAACCGCCTTCATCTTCTCGCTCACGATAATCAATCCCCCTTGCAAAAATTAATTATTATTTCAAATTAAACATAATATTAATTTGATTTGCTGACCCTGAGCACGCGGGCAGCGTCAACGCGCAGTATATTGCAGTCTTCCGGCTTGATATGCTGGGCAGTCTTGGGTATGACTTTATTAATTAAAGTCTCATCGCTTGCGCTTAAAATATTTTCCGGCTGCAAAAGCTCTTCAAGCTCGCTTACATAATTATAATCGCAAAAATCTTCGCCGCTGCTCCAGTCATGGTCTTGATTATGCGGGCAGACATCTTGACAGTCGTCACATCCGCAGATCCATGAGCCCATGTCGGCCTCAGTAAAACCATCGGGAACTGCGCCGCCGCCAAACGTAGTAATAAACGATAGGCAAAGCATAGGGTTCATAGTGTACGGCGCACATAAAGCACGCGTCCGGCAAGCATCCTGACACAGCTTGCAATTTTCAGCGCACGGCTTTATATCGCAATTATTTTTATACTCGCATTCTTTATCTATTAAATAAGCCTTTAAATCATAGAACGAGCCGTTTTTGCCGTAAAAGAAATTATTCTTACGGAATATGCCTAAGCCTGCATACACGGCAGCATGTCTTAACGGCAGCATGGGCGAACTCTCAGCTTTTATATTATTCTCACTGAGCCACGCTTCAAATAATTTCATGTTCTTATACGCATCGCTCTTAGGCTCAGTGACCGGCGCAAGTATAAAATATTTGCCCCACTTGCCCTCGAGACTTGCCGGAAATTTATATTTGCCCAGCCATAACGCACATACTACAATTGCCTTCGCCCACGGATAATTTGCCTCAAGCTTATCAAACGCATCGTAAAAGCCGTAAATTTTTTTGCTCTCGGGAATTTTAGCTATACGCTCGTCAAGATATTTTCTATAGCCGCTTATGTCGCTAAGTTTTATAATTCCGCAGCTCTCATAGCCGAATTGCAGCGCCGCATCGTGAATTTGTGCAGATAAATTAATATTATTAAGCATAATCAACATCCGTTACAGAAAACTTATAAAAAGTTATAAAAACTATCAACTTTTATGTTTCATTCCTCGTTCGCCGCGTCCGCTTTCACGATGTTCTGCTACTGACGTTTGGTGTAACGCTCCAGAGGCTTTAATTCCCGACTAACGTATCGGTACATAAATTCATGCTCATTGATGGTTGAACATTTTACAGACAAAACCTTTTGCTTGGTTATCGCTTATAAATTTTCTTTGTCCAACTGCCTATGTTCAGTTTTCAAAGGCTCACCAATGAACGAATTATATTCAATGCGTCAAGTCGTGTCAAGTCTTTCTGTAACAGTTTTCACCTACCTTTCATAAGATTATAAATTTTACAGAAAGCTATAACAGTTTTATAACTTTTTATTATTTTATTAACTGTTAGTCATCCTTTCAGTTTCAAGCTTGAATAAAATAATAATTTAATAATTAATAAAATGCTATAATCTTTGTGAAATATTTTTTTAAGGAAGGTATAGTATGCGCAATAAGACCAGCATCAAAATAATTTTAATCTTGACCGAACTTGTGCCGCTTGTATTAACGGCTGCTATCATAGCTTTCATGACGTCGTGTATAGCAGTAAATAATTTAAAGGCTAATACTAAAGAAGAGCTAATGGTCGCATCACGGGCCCTGAAGGAATACTACGAGCGTGAAATGCGAAATTCAAATATGTTTCCGGAATATGACACGGGTTATATAGACTCAATGAGGACTGCGGGCGTTGACTTGACGTTATTTAAAGACAATATAAGATTTATGACCAGCATATTAAACGCTAACGGCAGTAGAATTGAGGGTACGGCAGCGTCACCGGCAGTATGGGATGCAGTCAAGTCAGGGCAAGAATATTATTCCGACAGCGTGAAGATAAATAATATAGATTATAACGTTTATTATATGCCGTTAAGACATAGCGGCAAAGTCGTAGGAATGGCGTTCTCAGGCCGGCCTGCAACTCAAATAGCAGCAGCGCAGCGCAATATTTATTTAATAATCTTCGCAGTGAGCGCAGCAGCTATAATTTTATTTGCCGTAATAGGCCTAATTATCGCAAATAAAATCGCAAGCCCGTTAAACGATGCCGCCCGTGAAATAGCAAAACTCTCAGACGGAAATTTAAATATTAAAATTAAAAATTTTAAATCAGTCAAAGTCCGCGAGACGGCGCAGCTGTTGAAAGCAGCGGATAAGCTGGGCGGCGTGCTGAAGGCATCCATAGGCGAGATATTTAACATATCGTTCACGCTGGCCGACACGGTCAAGACTACAGCTGAGATGGCCGAGGAGTC
>JAFUXM010000268.1 GCA_017470785.1 Synergistaceae bacterium | reverse complement strand
GTTTACTATTACCAGCCTAATGCCTGTCCACATCTGTCTAATCCCTGCGTACATCTTGAATACGCCCCAAAGCGTAAGCAATACGCCGGTTAATATTGTCAGCGCACCGACTGCACCGGCTATCATCTTTACTATGATAGGGTGATTTTTAATAAGCATAGCAACCCAAGCCTTAAACGATGCTGCCGTTTCAATCATCCATGTGTACATAGGTCTGAATACATCGCCCAATGCAATTTGAACAGCCTCAGTTGCGGACTCAAGACGCTTTAACGCGCCCTCAAGCGTCGCATTTCTGCGGTTAGCCATTTGATTTGCTGCACTGTCTATATTCTGAAGCGTTGCGAGCAGCTGCGCAAAATCTTGATTGGCTATAGCGTCCATTACCGCTTGCATTTCAGTCTGTTGTGTCAAGCCGAAAATATTTCTCAACACTCCGCTCTGTATAGCCGAGCCTAAATTTTTACGCTGCATAGCCTCAAAAATTTCGCCTAATATCTGCGGGAAGTACCGCAAGTTGCCCTCACTATCAGTCACAGCAACGCCTAATTCACTTAATGATTTAGCCGCTGCGCCTGACGGCGAAGAAATTTTTGCTAATGCGCTTGATAATGCAGTACCTGCACGTCCGCCTTGAATGCCAGCGTTGCCCAACACGCCTATCATTGCTGCTACGTCTTGAACATCAAGTTTTAATTTCTTGGCATTCGGCGCAACGTTTTTCATTGCCTCGCCTAATGTCGCAATAGATACATTCGAAGAGGCTGAAGTTTGAGCGAGAATATTTGCAACGTTTGTCATTTCAGACGCGTCTTTATCGAAACCGCGCAAGATGCTCGAAGCAATGTCTGCTGCCTGTGCTAAGCCCATTCCCTCAGCTGCTGCCATATCCAACAATCCGGGCATTGATGCTGTAATTTGTTTAGTCTTAAATCCAGCTCTTGCTAAAAGCTCTTGAGCATTTGCAGCCTGTGAGGCTGAGAACTGCGTATCACGGCCTAATTGCTCAGCTTGATTTCTCAGCTCTGCAAATTCTTTGCCGGTTGCCCCTGATACTGCCGCAACACCGGCCATTGCCTGTTCAAAACTCGCTGCAACACGTACTGCCCCGCCTATCATACCATCAAAGAAGCCTAACACCCGCTTACCGACATACATAGTGCTGAACCCGCCCATCATGTTGCGTACTCCAGCATCAAATTTGTCAAGCACTTCCTGCGTCGTCTCTTTGAATGATAGTAATTTATTTCTTATCTTGTCAAGATTATTAGAGACTTCATCGCGCAATGTTAATATAAAGCCGAGCCCCATTGCGCCCATTGCAAAATCCATTTACCGCTCACCTCCTCGCCTTCTTTATTGCGTTGCTCTCGTATTCATTCTGAGTTTTCAGCCGCTCAACAAACCAGATACGGTCGCTGCGCGGCATTTTCAATACGTCCCAGTATGACCACCGCAGCCCTTTGGCGAGAAAGAATGCGCTCTCGTTTACTGACCAATAGTTGCCATCGTTGTCTGTGGGATAAAAAAATCAGGTATCTGATACAGCGACGTGCTGTATGTGCTGTTGCAGTCTAAGC
>JAFUXM010000267.1 GCA_017470785.1 Synergistaceae bacterium | reverse complement strand
CTTAATCTCAATCAGTGCGCTTTTATTTTTATAAATTTTTATAAATAATTTTTTAAAACTTCAAAAGTCTTATCGGCAGCGCCGCCTAAACTCGCGCAATATTTCTTGCAGGCATCCTGAATTTTAATTTTATTATCGAGCTTTAACGCGTCGCGCCACGCAGTAAATAATTCATAGTCATTATGCACGCAACGGGCAGCGCCCATTAAGTCCATTCGCTCAGTGTCAGGAAAATCAGTCATGAAAGGCCCGTGAGTTAAAGGCGTATTAAATAATACCGGCTCGAACGGATTTTGGCCGCCCTTGTCAACCAAGCTGCCGCCGACGAAGGCCGCGCTCGCCGCCGCGTATAACTCAAATAATACACCGATCTTATCTACGACAACTATATCTATATTTGCATCTATATTATTATTAAAATTATTATTTAATCTCGATAATAATTCGGCCTTTAATTCAGGGTAAGGCAAGGCCGCCGCTACTGCCATCAATGCCCGTTCAGGATGCCGCGGCACTATCGCAAGCCTCGCATCAGGATAAATTTCTTTTATTTTTCTAAACGCCGCTATGACTATATCGTCCTCGCCGGCGTGAGTGCTGCCGGCAACAAACAGCGGCGCAGCATCATGCTTCTTAAGCCATGACCATTTATTAATATCAATATTACTGCGCCGGTTCAATAAAGCGTCGGTCTTTAAATCGCCCGTCACGATAATTCTATCTTCGCTCACGCCTAACTTCATAAATCTTGCTTTATCTTCGTTAAAACGCGCGAATATAATTTCAAAGCAATCTAACACGCCGCCCCAGAAAGATTTATTCTTAAGCATCCTGTTAAATCCCCGGTCGGAGACGCGGCCATTCGCTAAAAATGCTTTTATATCACGTGCTTTTAACTGCGCTAATATCTCCGGCCATAGCTCAGTCTCCATCGTGATATAAACTTTAGGCTTTATAATATTTAAAGCTTTATTAACGTACTCTAAACGATCCCACGGGCTGTAAATAAATTTGCCGATGCAGCCGCCGATTAATTTAACTGCCATGCTGCGGCCTGTCTCCGTCACAGTAGATAACACGCAGGGCAGATCGCACTCGCTCTTAAGCTTGCGGATTAACGCGCTGGCGGACTGCGCTTCACCGACTGACACCGCATGACACCATACGCCGCCTGATAAATTATTATCAAAATTATCTATATCGCCCATGCGGCTTGAAATATCTTTATACTTGCGATTAAGCCAGATTTTGCCGCCGCAATTAAAAAACGCATTAATTAACTGCCTGTAAATTTTCAGCTCAGTTCTATAAATAAAATTCTGCATTTTATAATATTTAAAATAAATCTATATACGGCATACTTGAAATTTCAAGCTCATCGAGAAATCTATACGCGTGCTGATCTATGTCGGCGATAAAGACCTTGCGCTTGACAGGCCGGTGCGTCCTCGGATTGATAGTTAAATTTTGATTTCCAAACGGAATATTTTGAACTCTTGCAAGCGTATTTATTAAAGCAACTCGATTAATATTAATAAAGTCCAAAGGCTGAGGGTCTGCGAGCGTGAAGATCGCGCGTTTCAGCCACTCGACTATCGCATGGGCGCGGCCTGCCGCGATATTATCGCTTATTCTCACTGCGCGGGTTGACCAGAGGCTGCGCCGCAATGCGTTAAATCCGCCGCGGTCGAATAAAAATAAATTCTGATCAGCAAATAACATGCCCTTAAACGATAAATACATATCGTCAGGCTCTGAGCAATTCCATATGTGCCACGAAGTACGCACGCGCATAAAATTCCGCCACATCTCCCGAGCTGCCATGCCGCCTAAAAAAGTTATCACAGTGCCGTCCGCCGAACTTTCGATCTCTTGAGCTATCATGTCGAACGCATTGCGCACCGACGCATCAAGCCAGAACGGCATCGGCACAAATTTATTCAGCTCTAAATATCTATAGCAAAGCTTAGCCTCGCGTTCTTGATTCAGCGTAAAGCGGCTGGCTGCTAAAGCAATTCTCGCATCGGGCTTTAAAGAATTTGCAGCGTGAAGCGCGAACGCCTGCGACCTGTAATCTCTAAATAAATCCAGCGCAAAAACATTAAATACAGGCTGATTATTAAGCTCTATCAATACGTCCTCGCCGTAGGCCAAAAATAACGGCAAAGCTCTATTGCCGCCTATGGCAGCTATTAACGCTCTGTTAGTCTCAGTGCCGGCAAAGCTTATTACAGCTATAATTCTCTCAGGTCTTGAAGCTATAGATCTTAATATATTAAATAATCTTGCATTATTTAAATTCTCGCTGCTTAACGCCCGCAAATTATTATTGCTGACGCTCACAGGCGGATTAATCAGCGTGCCTTCTTCGCGCGGCGCTAAATCATTTATATCTATAAATTTTAAATCATGGCCGGCCACGCCGCGCCCGCTTTGAGCTACCTCATCCTCTTCCCACTTCAATGAAGCTTGAATGGACTTGCCCCGGTTAGTGTTCCAGCCGTCGTCAGGCGGAATTACTACAACGTTCCAGACCCAATTATTATTATTATTATTTAACGCCGCGCCGTAAGCCGCCGCGTGACTTAGCATTAACGCAAGCGCCGCAAATAAAATTATTATTTTAATTTTGCTAAGCATTTTATTTATAAAAAAAGGGCCGCACGTCAAGTTCAGTACAGCCCTTCAAATTTTAATTAAATTCTAAAATTACTTCTTGCGGGAAAGCTGCTGGATAACGTCTTGGGTTATGTCAGTGCCGCCGATTAACACAACGGTCTTCATGAAAACATGCGTGAGCTTCATTCTGGTTGCTACATCACGAACGGCCTGCTGGCAGTCTTTATAAATCGGCTCCATGATCTTCTGCTCGCCCTGCACTAACTCCATGCGCTTCTGATTAATTATCTGCGCCTTCTTTGCCTGATCGGACTCTTTGTCGGCAGCAGCCTTGGCCTCGTTCTCCTTCTGACGCGACAAGTTCGCAACGTCCTGTCTGGCCTTTCTTAAACCCGGGTGGCTCTGCACGACCTCTTCAATCTCAACAACGCCGATATTTATTGCGCCGGCCGGAGCCGCAGCAGGCTTAGCATTGGCCTTCGCCGCCGCAAAAGCATAGCCGCTCATCACTGAGATTAATAAGAGCGTCACAAGTCCGAATAATGCAAATTTCTTCATACTTAAAAATTCCTCCTGATAAATAATTGCTTTAATTAAACTTTAAATTTTTTAAAATATTTTTTAAAATTCAGTAAAAAATATTATCACTCAGTCAGTAAATTTTTAAACGTTAATATTACTTAATTTTAAATTCGCATAATAAAAAACGAGAGGCAATTAACCCCTCGCTTCATAAATTTAAAATGAAATTAATTAAATATTTCTAAGCTTAAACGACAGCGCGAATAAAATTAAAATACTAAGCCCTAACGCGTTGCAGCCGCCGCCTCCGCCGCCGCCTTTCTTGATGCCGCTCTTATCGCCGCTTGTAGTGCTGTTATTATCGCTGTTATCGCCATTATTATTGCTGCTGTTATCGTCAGTCTCGTCAATGGCGCCGGCTCCAGTCACAAAGAACAATAATGTCCACTTATCGTCTTGCAGGCCGTCACCGATTAAAATATACGGCACGTTGTCATCTTCAAATGTCCTGATATAAGCAGTCTTGTTAGTCCTGCTGCTCGACGCGTCGGCCATGAAGGCTATAAATTCTAATACAAGCTTATCGTTAGTGCGGTCATCTTTGTCTTCGATTAAGAACGCCTTAATAAATCTATTCAGGCCGCTTGAGCCGACAGCGCTGCTCGAGATCTCGCCGTCAAGCGCCGTCAATAAATCAACGTCAAGCTCGTCAGTGTTGGGCGACCGCACGCCGATCGTCCCGAACTGCATAAATCTCTGCAATAAAGTCTGAGCGTTGGACGTGTCATAAAGTTTCGCCCAGTTGGCTTCAGTTAATAACTCGTCGCCTCTCGGGATCTCAAATCTTATCGTAACAGGCAATAACGGAATTTCTGCCGGCCCTAAGTCTATATCTTCAGAGCCGATCGCGTCGCCCGATGCGTCATAGGACGTGACGGTCTCGTAGTCATGGCTGACGGTTATTAAGTCCGTAACGTCTATTTCAAATCTAATCGGATAATAACGAGAGCTGCCCATGTTAGGATAAGCCGATGCACCGGAATTTATAGCCGTATATATCTCGCCTATATTTTCGCTGCCCGTGACCATCGCAGGCGGCAAGCCCATTATATTGGTTAATTTTTCGCTGGTATTTCTATATGCTTCAGTGCCGGAGTAGCCGCGGTCAACGAAGCCTTCTTCAAATGCGAGGCCGCGGGCGCTTGAAATTCCTGCGCCGTAAGTGAACGACTGCGCAGCCGTGGCGTTCATATCGCGTATGCGCTGATAAGTGAGTGTTAAAGTCTTATAGCTGCTTGAGTTGAACGGATATAATCTAAACGATTTGCTCGTGCCGTAGGTCATATCGATGCCGCCGTTATAGACCGTGATAACGCCCGGGGCGATCTGACTGTGAGTGTCGAGATAGAAACGCGCGGGCAAGCTTTGATAGCCGTCGCTGGTCAAGTCAAACATCCAGTGAGCCGGCAGGTTATTGCCGACGTCCTGCGACGATGTGCCGCTGCTCCAGCTCAAGCTGTCGTAGCGCTGCACTCTGTAGCGCGTGCCGGTGCGGTTAGTAATGCGCGTCTCAAGACTATACTGCGGCGCATTAGTATTAGCGCTTGACGCTAAGAATATATTGCCCAAGTCCTGCGTTAAATCTTCGTCAGCGCCCCATCTGAATTTAATTCGGTTTAAGACGTCGCCGGCAGTGTCGCTTAATATCATATCGAAATATAACTCGTTGCCCGGGTCAGATGCCGGGCCGTCGTGAACGTTGGCAACTACTACAGGGATTAACGAGTTCTCACGCCAGCCCGAGTAGCCAGTGTCAAGCTTCGCACTTTGCCTGAAGCTTAACGTTCCTGTTTTAGAGCCGTATTCAGTCGGGTCTTGAGCTGAGATATTAAATTTAGCTCGTAAATAATTTTCAGGCGCGACGTCCTGCGCTTGATCCGGCTGCACCCGCACTGAATAATCCTCAAGCGTCATGTTTAAGTCCTCACGCACTGTTCTTGAAGTGTAGTAAATATAGCCGGTTGACGTGTCGGCGCGGTAAGCTAAGTTGCCGTTTGAATCATAAACGTCTATATAAGTTCTTGAGCCGATCGTCTTAGGTGCACTGTAAGTATAGGCTATGTCGCCGGACGTCTCGACTATCGCCCGCTCATCACTCGAAATAGTATATATTAAAGTAGTAGAACTTCCTGAATAAATTTCGTCGCCCGAGATAGTATATAGAGTATTGCGGGGCGAATTTAAATCATAGACGCCGTTGGCATCGTAATAATAAATTCTCTCGTTCGTTGACGGGACATAGGCGTTAGTATTGCCCGGGCTTTCATCCCACCAGTATGGGAAGTGCCGCGCGTAGTGATTTGCGAAGTTAATATTAAACTCGCCGCTGCCTTCTTTAATGACTAAAAATAAATTAACTAACGGGTCCATGGCCCTGTCGTGATAGTAAGACTCTGGGTACGGCTCCGGCTCATCGATATAAATATAATCAAAGTCATGCAGCAAGTCCGCCGACGTGACTATATTAATTGTCGGAGCTTCGCCGCCGAGCGTCCGCCAGAAAATTCCGTAGTCCTCGCCGAGCGTCAAGTCCGTATAGCGCAGCTTATACCAGTTCTCGTATGTAACAGCGAACCATTGACTGCCTGCGATAGTATGGCGGTCGTAAACACCGGATACGTCCCTAAGCTGATAGAAATAGCCGTTGTCAAAATAATTTGAGCCGGTGGTCTGCTCATGCCAATTACGGTAATAGACGTCGTCATCTTCGTTGATAAGCGCATCGCTGTAGAGATGGACTGCGTCGTTGGCCGAGATAGCCGCGTAAGCTGCGCCGCTGTTCAAGCACAGCAAAAATAAAAGCAGCATTAAAAATTTTTTTGTCACAGTCAAAATATTTTATTCTCCTTCCGGATTTATATTTATATTTATTTAAAATTTATCTTGCCTTATTTTACAGCATATTTAAAATTTTAAAATTTTGCGGGCCGCTGTGATAGAATAAATTTTTTAGTTGAGCATACATAACAGGAGTGTGAAAATTTTTGAATTTATTAAAAGAAAATTATATAGGCGCACTTGCGGACTTGGGATTATTTACTTGTGCGCTGCTCTGGGGCTTGAGCTTTCCGGCAATGAAAATATTAGTCGCAATATATCCGGTCAACTGGCTTTTATGTTTGAGATTTTTATTCGGCGGCGCGATAACTTTTATATTTTTTTATAAACGCATCTTGAACATGAGCGGCGCTGAGCTTAAGGGCGGAATAATAATCGGCTTGTTTTTATTTGCAGCTCTTACTATGCAGACTATCGGGCTGTTATACATGAGCGGCGGCCGCAACGCATTTATAACGGCAATCTATGTTGTGTTAGTGCCTTTAATACTCTGGATGTTTAAAAAAATTTTCCCGGGCTGGCTGGTGTTAATCGCCGCGTGCATATGCTTAACAGGCATGGCGTTATTGGCCGGTGACATAAGCGAGCCGTTTAATATAGGCGATTTATTTACGATACTAAGCGCATTTTTATTTGCCGGACAAATTTTAGCAATAGCTAAGTACACTCAGGGCAGCGACCCGATCGCGATCAGCTTTATACAGTTCGCAGTATTAGCAATTTGCTCGCTTGCAGCAGGCTTGATATTCGAGCCGGCATTCGCGCTTAATTTAATTAATAATTATAAATTTTATTTATCAAGCTCGGGCGGTTTTTATCAGCTTGTGTTTATGATATTCGTATGCAGCTTTATATGCTATACGCTGCAGGTATGTTCACAGAAATACGCAAATCCTACTCATGCTGTAATTATTATGAGCTTAGAGGCAGTCTTTGGATTGATAAGCGGCATAATATTTATCGGTGAGACTGTGACGCTTCAGGCCGCGATAGGCTGCGCGTTAATATTTATTGCCGTGCTAATGGTCGAGTTAAGACATTTCGTGAAGATTTAAAATTTTAAAATTAAAAATTAGGAGCGTTAAATAAAATTATGCTGAAATTATTATTCACGCGGCGTTTCATGCCGTTATTCATGACGCAGTTTTTAGGCGCATTCAACGATAATTTTTTTAAGAGCGCGTTAATTATGCTTATCACTTACAAGATCGGCGATGCTGCCGGTATAGACCCAAGGATTTTAGTGAATGCAGCCGCCGGAGTTTTTATAGTCTTTGGATTGATAAGCAGCATAATATTTATCGGTGAGACTGTGACGATTCAGGCTGCAATAGGCTGCGCGTTAATATTTATTGCAGTTTTAATGGTCGAGCTAAGACATT
>JAFUXM010000266.1 GCA_017470785.1 Synergistaceae bacterium | reverse complement strand
GTGCAAAGCGTATACCAAACAAGCCGCTCGGTACTCGTCAACCGTTCGTCATCAATAACTATCACTGTTGCGTACATTGGTATGAAAAAGGGCCCAGCCCCGAGAGCATGGAGCCAGACCCAAACTTATCAGCATGATTTTAGGAGACTGTCAACCGCGTATATCTGTCTATGTAGGAAACATCCGCAAACACCTCCGGATATCGCTCTTGTAATTTATGCGTGTCAATTCTTGTCGTCGTCAGCTGCTTGTATCTTGCGATAACGCCGTCAAGCATCACATCTTCAGCACCGCGTTCGCACATTTCGTCTTCAATTCGCGCCCGGCATTCGTCAAGCTGTGACTTTCTAAACTTGATGTCGTTCGCAATGTTACGGCACGTCGTCAGCAGTTCGCCGAATTCACTATCAGTCATTATTATCACCCGCCTTTGCTATAGCTTCATCAAGCGTCAGTTGCGGGTCGTCGCGGAGTACTTTCAGCTTTGCCGTCTTATAATACTTGTCTTCAATCACAATACCGCAGACTTTGAAAATATCAACGCCGCTGTAGTGCTTGTAAACCCTGTTCATTGCTACGGCAAATTCTTCGTCATGAAGTCCCGCCGCGTGCAATATCCGTTCCGCATTACGTAACAAACTGTCCATGTACTGTTGCTTCTTCATCTTGCATTTCTCCTTTGCGTTATGTTTTGCAACTTCACTTCACAAATTCTACTACAAGTGATAAAATATTACACGGTAATTTTGCTGAAAGCGAGGTGAGTATTTTGGCGGCTACTAAAGTAACTAAGCGTTCTGTTATTAGCTTTAAGTTGGTGGTGGGAACTGATGATGCCGGTAAGAATATTATCCGCACTATTTCGCTTCCTCAGGTTGTTGCGTCGCCTGACCTTGACAGTGTCGTTGCTATTAAGGGCGCGGCGGCACAGTGTCTGGCTTATCCTATCAGTCAGACTGAACACGCGTACACGTCGATTATTAACGAGGCTTAGGAATTGTCCGGCAATGAAAGAAGGTGATGATAATGGCGGTAAGCACTACCAGTAAGTTAGAAATTACGTTTACTGATTATGAAGACAAGAATTTTACCGTAGGATATAATCATGCTAAAGCTGATGCAACTGCGGCGCAGGTTAAGAATTTAGCCGACACTATGTTAGCTAATGCTGAAATTTTCCAGCGTCCTATGATGTCGAAAGTCGGCGCTAAAATGATTACTACTACGAGTACTGATATTGACATCATGAATGATTAGTCCGCAAAAGGAACGGGCGGCAGATACCGCGATGATAGCCATAACCGGCATACACGGGAATTTCTGCTCAAACCCGTTCTATTATAATATAGGCGACACACTGAGTATAACAGGCGGCTTCGACTTTGTATATGCGACGCATTCAGCCAAATTAACACCGTCAACGCGAATACCGGCAAATATGAACTAATCGGCTCATGGAACGAACGCTTCAGCTACACTGACGAGGATTTTTGCTAAGGCCTATCTGAACTTTGCAGAGCAACAGGGCTATAAACATATCATACTGGCCGGACACTCGCTCGGCGCGAATAAAGTCATTTATTATTTATCACGCCATCATGACGAGAGCAATTCAAGCTCTGCAAGGCTTACACACTTCTTCCTGCTCTCACCGGCGAATTTAAGCTACATGACGTCCGGCGTCACTGAGCGCGAGAAGCGTATAATACTCGAACAGGCCGTTAAACAAGGGCGCGGCGCGGAGATGCTGCCGTTCCCGTTCATGGGCTGGGTCACTTGCATAGCCAACACGGCCTACGACTGGCTTGACTGTTCAGCTCTGCGAGGCTCCGGCCTGCTTAACAACGTTCACACGTCAAGCACCGGAGACTTCTCACAGGCTCAGGCCAATTTTAGCTCTGCGAGGCTTGCGCAATGTTAGTCGGGACTGACGGCGACCCGACCGAATTTCTTGAAAATCTCAATAATCACATGCCGACAGCTGAGCATAACAGGCTGATATTTATAGAGCGAACCGGCCACACTTACCAGAATAAACATCAGGAAGTCGCCGAGGCAATATTGCGGCAGTTGCAGGAATGGACAAGCGAGTAACAAAACAACGCCCCCGGCCTTGATAAATAAATAGCTGGGAGCGTTGTTGTTAATTATAAATTAATTAATTTGAATTTATTGCGATGATTGCTGATTGCCCGCCATCTGACTTAATATGCTTGAGACTGAGCTCGCCTGCTGCGACAGCTGCGCTATGCGGTCCTCGGCTGCGGCGTATTGCGTGCGTAAACGCGCTTCCATCCTGTCTATTCTGTCCTGAAATTTCTTTAAGTAATCGTCAATGCTGCTAATCTGCGTGTCTATGTTCGAGATTTGAGTTTTGAGCGTGCCGGAGCTTGAACTCGTCGCGTTTAACATCGACTTCATGTACGTGTCCATTTGTTTGGCAAACGACGTCATCAGCGTCTGCACTTCGTCCGGATCATCCTCTAACGCCGCTCTAAACTCATCAGCCGAGAAATCAAGCTGGCCGCTTATTCCGTAATTGTCCGACGTCGTCTCAATGCCGATTTGATACAGGCCTTTATAAGTGTAGTTCATGTTTAACGCGTTTAAAGCCGCTGAGCCCGACAAGCTAACTTCATGATTATTAGCCTCAGCCTGCGACCCGCGCGAGATAACTAATTTGTCGTTCACAACTTTTGCCGTAATCGCGGCGATTTGATTGCCGTCAGCGTCGTGATGAAGATTATACGCCTCGTTGTCGTACTCGTCGTTGCCTGAAGTGTCGTTGATTTTCGCGGCGATAGTCTGCAAAGTGTCGTCCGGCGTGATAGTTATGCTGGCCTGCCTGTCACCGACCGTAATCCGCAAAGTCGTGTCGGCTTTAAGGCCGTTATAGCTCATGCTGCCATAGACCGGCTTTAAACTCGTCCGCTCTTTGAAGCTGTAAGTAAAATTCTGCGAGACGACTTGACGCAGTTCCGACTTCGTGCTGCGCAGATACGAATTGCCGTATAACAAGCCCCAGCTCGTGTTGTATTCGTCCGAACTCTTAGTCAAAGTGCTCACGATGTCCTCGGAGTCGGAGCTTGAGCTTATATTATTAACCTGCTTTTCGGTCGAGCGAATATTAATCCAGTCCATCAAGACGTTGAAGTCGTCAATAAACGTCTGCACGTTCTCAACGGCCTTGTCGGTGTCGTGAGTGACGTCGATTAACACCGTGCCAGTGCCCTTAAGCTCCATTTTGACGCCGTTTAGTATATCGTTCTCGTATTCAAGCTCGTTGCTTGCAAGCGAGTACTCCTCGCCGTCAACCTCTATCTCAGCGTTTTTAGCCTCTGTATAATATTCTGCGTCAGTGACGTCGCTGCCGTCCGCGTTCTTAAATCCTAAAGCTTGCAACAAGCCGGAGCCGTCGTCGTCAAGCTGGAATTTGTTCGTCGCGTGCCTGTAAGTATAGGTCAGTTTTGCCCCGCTTGACGGCAAATTCGCGTGAGCCGTGAGCAGCGAGTTGCCGTTATCATCTTTATTGCTCCAACTTGCAGTGACTGAATTAACATCGCCAGTTGATGCAGACATATTTGCTTTTAGGCCGAATTGATTTTTCGCCGCAGTCCAGCTCGTTGCCTTTCGATCGTCATATGATGCTCCGGCCGTTGTTCCTTTAGCTTTAGTAAATCCATAATCGGCTAAAGCAATTCTATCTGAACTTGTCCGCGTCGCAGTGTAAACAGTCGCGTTGCCGCCAACTCCCGCGACCGTGAAAGTTAAAGTCTCGCCCGGATCCGGCATGAGCCAAGTTGAGTTAGCGTTCCATTTAATGCTCGCCGGCGTGCCGTCATCAGACGTCAAAGTGTAGTCAATGCCCTCGTAGTATTTAGTCCCGTCCGAACCCGTGAGCGTGAAAGTCGCCGACAAGCTGTCGGTGTCGTTGTTAGTCTTGATGCCGCTTAAAGTTATATCTTCGCCGTCAGTGCCGTCAGTCTGAGTAGTATTGATAGTGAGCTTGTAACCGTCGCCCGCGGCTGGACATCTTAAATCATTAAGCCATTTAACGCTTAACTCACCTGTCGTCTCATCTTGAATTAACTCAAAGTCCGAACCCTGAGTATAAGTTGTAGTGTTGATATTTCCGTCGCTGTCAGTCTTTGTCGCTGAGATAGTCGCCGTGTTATTGTTAATCACGCCGGTTAAACTTGAAGTTGTTGAGCTGAAGCTGTCCGTGTTGCCGCGCGTTACGTCTAAATCAAAAGTCTCGTCGCCGACTGCCGTGTAATTAATATTATAGCTCACGCCCTCATCAGGCCTTGACGCATTGCTTGATTTGAGCCATCGAATAGAGCGCGTCGTGTTGTTGTTCTCGTCAGTGTTAATTATAAAGTCAAAATCAGTGCCGTAATTATACGTAAAGCCCTCGCTGTCTGTGATACTAAATCTGTCAGCAATAGTAATATCGTCCGTGTTAGGCGTGAAGTTAAACGCGTCGCTTGTGTCGATATTGCCTGAGCCGCGAGTTATATCGCCTGTCGTGTAAACGTCGCCGACAGCTGCTTTATATTTAAGCGTGTACTCGTCGCCGGCTTTAATCGCTTTAGTGTCTTGTAACTTCCATCTAATTTTATTGCCGTCAACGATGTCAAAGTCAGTGCCGTATGTATAAGTCTTGTTGCCGTCAGTGATAGTGAAGTCGCCGTCGCTGAGGTTGTCGATGTCAACGCTAACGGGCAAAGTCGTGTAGCCCGTGCCGTCATAAGTAATTGCGTTAGCATTGGACGTTTTGACGTTGCCCTCGCCTTGTTCGTCGCTCTTGATGATTAAACGCCCGTCGATTGCCGAGGCCGTGAACGTCATGGGATTATTTAAAGTCTTAATAGTGTTATTAATTTTGGAGCTTAAAGACTCTAAAGTCTCGTCGTCTGAGATTGTGACGCCGGTGCGCTGTCCGTTCTGCGTGAACCACAAAATCGTCTCAGCGTAGTCTTTTAATAAATCGTTGGAGTTGCCCTCTATTCTTGCCCCGCGTCTTGTGTGAGCCTGCGCGAGCTGATTGACTTTGACTGTATAGACACCGGCCTGAGCGTCGGCGTTGACTTTCGCCGTTAAAACGCCCTTGGCCGAGCCTGAGCTGTCGATACGTTCGGTCTCAACTTTCTTTGCTTTATAAGTTGACTCGAGACGCAGTGCTGTCGTACTTTTCTGTAATTTCTCGGCGAGTTCCTGCATCTCTTCGAATAAGCTTTTCTTGTTAGTAAGATTTATGCGTTTGTTCATCTGAACTTGAGCGGGCTTTTGAGCAGCTTCGACCATTGTCGTTATCATGCCTTCCCAGTCCACTCCGGACACTATGCCCGATATGCTCATACTTGCCATAGTAAAGTATTTGCCTCCTTCATGCTCTCAAGCTTTAAATATTAAAATACTTTTTAATATATAATCGGCTTAAATAAATTTAAATTAAATTTGCAAATTAGAAAGTTTTGTGCTATATTACGCAAGTATTAATTAAAGCGGAGATTTGAAAGAATTTCCCGCCTGAACGATGATTAGAGAAATTAATTTATTGTCGGGCCTGTTGAGATTAGAAAATTAAATAATTTAATTATAAAATTTTGACGGGCTGACGTGTATATTACTGTCAGCCTGTTTTATTATATAAAATAAGGAAGGCGAGGCTTATATTGCCCAGGAATGAAGAGGACGCTCCGCGCGTAAACGAAGAGATAGCAGCTGTAACTCCAAGCGTGTTGCTTGTTGACGAGAACGGCGTTAAAGTCGGCGAGACTGATGTTAATATCGCGATACACATGGCGATTGAGAGGTCGCTTGATTTAGTCGAAGTTGCGCCGATGGCAAAACCGCCGGTGTGCCGTATAATGGACTATGGCAAGTATAGATACCAGCTCCAGAAGAAGGAGAAGGACGCGAGGAAGAAGCAGAAGGTTCAAGCTTTAAAAGAGATGAAGATGCGGCCAAAGATCGACGAGCATGATTTTGACTTTAAGCTTAAGGCGATTAAGAATTTCTTGCTTGACGGCCATAGAGTTAAAGTCTCGGTGTTTTTCAGGGGACGGGAGATGTCGTTCTTAAATCGCGGCGAGGAAGTCTTGAACAGAGTTATAGCTGAGTGTACGGAGTGCGGCAAGTGCGAGGGCACGCCTCAGATGGAAGGGCGTTACATGCGGATTTTATTGACGCCGCTTGCTCAGAGTTCCGGAGCTGTAAAGGCTAATAAAGCTAATAAAGTTAAAAAGCCTGAAATTTTAGATAATAAAATCGAGAATAAGATATTTAAAGAAGATTTAGATTTAGAGCTTGATTAAAATATTAAATATAAATAAGGAGACGGTATATCATGCCTAAAATGAAACTGAAATCGCATTCGGGCGCAAAGAAGCGCTTCTTCAGGACTGGAACCGGGAAACTGGCTTATCGCAAGTCAGGCCGCTCTCATATTATGGTGCATAAAGGCGCGAAGAGACTGCGTAACTTGAGACAGACCGGATACGTGACTGACACGCTCATGGAGCAGATGAATCATTTATTGCCGTATAATAATTAAAGATTAAAGCTTTATAAAGATTAGAAAGGAATTGATTATAAATGAGAGTTAAGGGCGCGTCAGTGAGCAACGCGAAGCGCAGGAAGTTATTTAAGATTACTAAGGGCTATTGGGGACAGCACAAGAATGTATATCGCAGAGCCCGCGAAGCTTATTTAGCAGCTTTAAGCCGCGCGTATGCAGATCGCAAGCGCAAGAAGCGTGATTTCAGACGCTTATGGATAACGAGAATCAGCGCCGCCGTCAGAGCCGAGGGAATGAGCTATAGTGTATTCATGAACGGGCTGAAAAAGGCCGGAATTAATATTAATAGAAAGATGCTGGCTGAGCTTGCAATTCATGACAAGAATGCCTTTAAGGCTTTAGTCGCACGCGTTAAATAAAAGCTATAAATAATTTTGGAAAATAAGAATTTTAATGTAAATTATGCCGTTTTATTGGGCTTCCTGTCGCTTATCACGGCGGGAAGCTTATTGTTATGGGCGCTCGGCAATTATTATTATAATTTAAATTTAAGCTTGCTTGACGCGGTGTTTACGTCTGTGTCGGCAGTCTGCACGACCGGCCTGACTGTAATTGACTTTGCCGGTGTGCCGTATGTGATGCAGATAGTTTTGACTGTGTTAATTCAATGCGGCGGCCTTGGAATAATGAGTTTAATCACGTTTATTATAACTCGTGATTATAGAGATATAATAAAAGTATGTATAATTTCTGTATTAATAGAGCTTATCGGCATTATCCCGTTATACTGGGCGTTTGCTAAATCTTTCGAGCCGATACGGGCGTTTAGATACGCGGCATTTCACAGCGTGAGCGCGTTTTGCAATGCGGGCTTTAGTTTATTTAGCTATAATTTAACGCCTTATGTGCGCGGGCTTGCGGTATCGGGCGTGATAATGCTTTTGGTAATATTAGGCGGCCTTGGCTTTATAATATTGCGTGATATATGGAACTTTATATTTAAGCGCGAGAAAATCCCGGGGCGGTCGTTATTAGCAATTCAAGTTACTTTCTGGCTGATAATAGTCGGCACTTTCTTAATTTATCTGTCTGAGCGGGCGCACTCGTTAAGAGATCTGCCGTTATCGCGCACTATATGGAACGCGTTATTTTTCAGTGTTGCGAGCAGAACGGGTGGCTTTAACACAGCGCCGTTAGGCTTATTAAGCGGCACGGGAATATTTATATTAGTATTTTTAATGACTGTCGGCACTTCACCTGCTTCGACAGGCGGCGGCTTAAAGACAACGAACTTTGGGATATTAATCTTGTCTGTAATTCAGAATTTGATGGGCAGGAAGAAGATTGCGTATCACGGGCAGATAGTCGCGATGAACACTATTATATCGGCCTTGTCGCTTGCGGCTGTGTACATGATGGCGTTATTAGGCGGCACTTTATTATTAGCGGCGTCGACAGAGGGCGCGTTCTCGCTCAGGGCGTTATTCTTCGAGGCTGTGTCTGCAATAGGCAATGCTGGATTATCACTTGGAATTACGCCGATGTTGCCGAGCCTGAGCAAGATTATAGTTATATTATTAATGCTGCTTGGTCGTGTAGGCATGGCGGTATTCTTTATTCGCAGCGTCGAGAGCGAGAATATTAATAAAGTTAAATTTAAGTCAGAGAGAGATTTTTAGAGTTTAAAGAAGGAATTAGATTGAGTGAGAAATTAATAAGTCATGTAATAATAAAGGACAGGCATGATATACGCGCGGCGTTCTTTGAGGATTTGAAGTCAGCGGATGACTTGAAGACGCTTGACGAGATACGCGTTAAATATTCCGGAAAGAAAGGCCTATTGACTATATGGCTTAAGTCTTTAGGCAAGTTGCCGCCGGATGAGAGGCCAGCAGCGGGTCAGGAGTTAAATATTCTGCGCGACGAGATAGAGCATGAGCTTGACGCTAAAAGGCTTGAGCTGAATAATCTTGAGAACGAGCGTTTGGAGTTAAGCGAGAGAATTGACGTGACTTTGCCGGAGCGCGGCAGAACTCGCGGAGCTTTTCATCCTGTATTGCAGACCATGTACGAGATAGCGGAGATAATGACGGGTCTGGGCTATTCGGTAGCGTTAGGGCCTGAGAAGGAAGAGGAGTTCTATAATTTTGAGTGCTTGAATATTCCGGCGTGGCATCCAGCCCGTGACATGCAGGATACGTTCTATTTCCCTGATAGCCCTGATAGTAATAGTAATAGTAATAGCGATAATAATACTGGCAAGAGAGCTTGCAAGAGAACTTTATTAAGAACTCACACTTCGCCGGTGCAGATTAGGTCAATGCTGAAATACGGTGCGCCTTTACGGGTTGTCTGCCCGGGCAAAGTGTATAGACGCGATAATGACCCGACGCATTCGCCGATGTTTAATCAAATGGAAGGCTTGTTAGTTGATAAAGATGTCTCGTTTGCTGTGCTTAAAGGCACGATAGGCGAGATGATGAACGCATTTTTTGGACGCAGCTTAAAGAATAGATTTAGAGCAAGTTATTTCCCGTTCACAGAGCCGTCGATGGAGCTTGATATTGAATGCGTTGAATGCGGAGGCCATGACGCGCATTGCCGGATTTGCAAGGGCACGGGCTGGCTTGAAGTAGCCGGAATGGGAATGGTACATCCTAATGTTATACGTGCCGGCGGCATTGACCCTGAAGTTTATAACGGATTTGCGTTTGGAATTGGCTTAGATAGAATGGCTATGCTAAAATATAATATAAATGATTTAAGATTATTATTTGACGGCAATGTCTCGTATTTCTTGAGCGGTAAAAGGTAGGCGCGCTAAATGTTAATTTCATGGGAATTATTAAAAGAGTTTATAGATTTAAATATAACGCCTGAGCAGGCCGCCGAACGTTTGACTTTATCCGGAACTGAGATTGAGAGCATCGAGCGTCCGGCCGGAAAGATGAGCGGCGTTGTAGCTGCGAGGGTTCAAGTTCTTGAACGTCACGAGTTAGACCCGCATTTATTAGTCGCGCATTTGGACGTAGGCAGCGGCAAATATCAGAAATGCGTCACGAGCGCGCATAATATAAATAAAGGCGATTTAGTGTTATATGCCGGAGAGGGCGCGGTATTGCCGGACGGGACTGTAATGGGCGTTAGAGATTTTAAGGGCGTGACGAGCGCGGGAATGATGTTGTCAGCTGGTGAGTTAGGCTTGCCCGATGTTGATGATAATACCGGCCTATTAATTTTGCCTGATGACGCTGCGCCCGGGACTGACGCGCGGACTTTATATCATATTGGAGATGTTATATTAGACGTGTCGATAACGCCTAATCGCGGTGATTTATTGAGCTTATTAGGACTGGCAAGGGAATTAAAAGGCTTGTATAATAAGTCTAATTTGCTCACGCCTTGGTGGCTCAGGCCGTTAAAGCACAGTCAGGACTGGACGGAAAGTTTTGGAGAGATAAGTCTTCCGGATGCGGGCTGCTTTGCTTATAGATTAGGGTTAGCGACCGGAGCTGAAATTAAGAAATCACCGCTGACTGTTAGAATTGACTTACAGCATTTAGGCATGAGGCCGATTAATAACGCAGTTGACGTTACTAATTATGTTATGCTTGCGCTTGGCCAGCCGTTACATGCGTTTGACTTAAATACACTGCCTGCGCGTGAAATAACTGTAAGGGCTGCGCGTAACGGCGAGAGGATGACGACGCTTGATGAGAAAGAGCGTTTGCTTGATGAGCGTGATATGTTAATCACGAGCGGCGGCGAGGCGATAGCGATAGCCGGAGTGATGGGCGGCTTGCAGACTGGAATTAATGATAGCACTAAGACTATAGTTATAGAGAGCGCGAGTTTCTCGCCTGTTCGTGTTGGACACACGTCAAGGCGTTTAGGCATATCGAGCGAGGCGGCCTTTAGATTTTCGAGGACTGTTGATGTTAATTTAAGTTCAAGGGCTTTAAGCGCTGCTTTAACTTTATTAAGCCACTGGTGCGGTGCTGAAGTTGACTATAAAGTTTTGAGTGCTGAGAACGGTCATAAAGAGCCGGAAGCT
>JAFUXM010000265.1 GCA_017470785.1 Synergistaceae bacterium | reverse complement strand
TATCGGCATGAATAACAAGCCTAATATAAAGTTTAAAGCTAAGAATGCGCTCATCGATAATTTAAAGCTCAAGCTCACCGGCGCAGCAAGTTTCGCAGCTCCGGCCTTTGCAGGCGTGAGCATCACTATCATTGCCGGAACCTAATATCACGCATTTAATACCGAGCTTGCAGCCAGTGCGGCCAGCGCCCATATAATAGCTCTGCTCTCGAACGCTGCCATAGTTAAGCTTAATTTAGATGCGAAGCCGGCGAATGTCGGAATACCCATCATTGAACATGCGCCGGCCATGAAGCCGATACCAGCCCATCGATTAGCGTAGAACGTTCCCATCAATTCATGCAGACCTTTTTTGTGACCGGCTGCTGCGCTTAAGCCGCCTACAGCTGTAAATAACATGGGCTTTATCATCGCGTGTATGGTAACGTGAAGGCAGGCCGCCGCAATTCCAGCGTTAGAATTTAAGCCGATGCCTAAAAATATATAGCCGACTTGCGCAACGCTCGACCACGCGACCATTTCTTTAGCTTCGCTCTGCCCTATCGCATGTACAGAACCCATGATCATGCCTAATAGGCCAAATATTAATAATTGCGTGTCCATGCGCAGCAAGTGAATTATATCTATGCCGAAAATTCTGCAAAAAATTTTTATAATTAAAAATATATGGCCTTTAAGCACTAAGCCGGATAATATAGAACTTGAAGCATTTGTCGCGCTGCCGTGAGCATCGTGAAGCCATGACGCAAAGGGATAAAGAGCACTTTTCACTGCAAGCCCTACCGTCATTAAATATAATGCTACCGTCAGAGGATTAATATAATTGCCGGTGTTAATAATATTTATAATCGCATTGTGCATGGGTTCCATTAATAAATGACCGGTTATGTCGTATAGAATGCAAATAGATATTAATATCAAGCCCGAACCGGCCATGCTTAAAACTAAATATCTCAGCGCTGCACGTACAGCTTTGCCGCCTTCTTTCACAGCAACGATTGCACATGACGCAATAGTATTAATCTCGATAAATACATAGGCCGTGAATAAGTCATTAGTGTATAGTAAAGCTAACAGCGAAGCCATTAATAAATTCACGAGTACGCAGAAAGCAGGCCGCCTGCGCTCGCTAATATCATAGGCTGTAGCGTCGAAATTGCCGGTTAAAGACAATAGCATTGAGATGCTAAAGGCAAGCGCTAAAAATGCTTCTAACGGCCCGGCTCTAAGCTCATTGCCCCACGGCGCTGGAAAATGTCCCATCATAAATCTAAAGCTTATCGGCTCGTCGGCATTTAACGCAAATAATAATAAAGCTGACAGCACGCCTATTAACGCAATTACGCAGCAAGTCACGCGCTCCGGCAGCGTTGCCTTATTAATATTTTTAATCCCAGCCTTAACCGGAATTAACGGCGTGATAATAGCCGTGAGCATCGCTAAAAATATAGATACAAACGGGATATTAAACGCAAACGCATTAGGCATGATCTTCATCACCGCCTTTATCATTCATGCTTTTACTCGCAGCCTCGTTAGCGGCTTTAATCATGTCCCGATTATCAACGCCGAACTCGTATAATAACTCGTCATCGTCGTTATAGCTCGAATATTCAAGCTCGTATTTATGCTCGAGTAAAAATAACGCCTCGTCGATGTTTAAAGTCCCGTAATGTTCGTAAAGCCTTAAAGTTAAAGCTAATGCAAAGGCTGTTACGCTGACGCTTACGACTATTCCGGTTAAGACTAAGCCGGCCGGCACAGGATTTACGTAAGCTTGAACTTGATTGACCCATTCGCCGTTAGCATCAAGATAATAAATAGGCGCAGTGCGGCCTGATATGTAGCCCTTAGCAGCTAAGAATAAATATACAGCCGTGTCCATTATGTTTAAGCCTATAATTTTCTTAATCATATTGCGCTGCAGCAATAAATTTGTGAGGCCGATACATGACAATATAACGGCTGCCGCCTCGTAGTGATTTAATAAAAGCCTGTTAAGCATGATTAAATCTCTCCTTCGCTGAACAGCGCATAGAACCCGTATAAAGTTCCGGCTACGATAAGCCCGACGCAGATATTTAACGGCAGAATTAAACCGCCGCTTAAAATCTCGCCGATAGTGCCTGTTGGAATGCCTGATTCGATATGATTTGCGCCTGAGAAAAATGACCAGCCTTTTAAAACCGCGTAGATCATTAAGGCTAAAGAACTGAATCTAATAAATACATGTTCGTCAAAGAATGCGTGAACCTGTTCAAAGCCGTAAGCATTAGCGCACAGCATTAATGCGACACTTAAGATTGCGCCGCCTGAGAACCCGCCGCCCGGCGACAAATGGCCGTTAATAATTACAGTGAGCCCCAATAAAATTATCGCTGGAATAGACAGCACAGCCACGCCGCGCAGTATCGCATCATTCTTTCTGAACATGTGAATGCGAGGCGTGAAGCCGGTTGTAATTTTTAAATTCAAGCTCGGCGGTCCGCGCCTCAGTATCCCGTCACTTGCATTATTTAAATCAATCGAGATCTCTTCAGTGTCAGCGCGTCTGACAGCGCCTAACAGCATTAATACGCTGATTGCCGCCGTGAATAGCACTGCCGACTCGCCGAACGTATCGAACGCTCGATAATCTAATATCATTCCTGCGACTATGTTCTGCGCTCCGGTCTCCTGCCCGCCTCTCTCGATATAGCGCTTAATGACTTCGTTATTGACCGGATTATTAGCGTCGCCGAACGACGGCAGCTCTGCCACTGTCGATAATAATAAAGCCATAAATAATAAGCATGTCAATATGCTCATGCCTAAATAAAGCATTGAAAACACATGCAGGCTCTTACGCTCCAGCCACTCGTTGTAGCGTGAGGCCAAAGGCCGTTCCTGAAACCGTGAGCGTTTAAGCTCAAGCCTGCGCGTGAACGGCAAGTCAGGCGGTGGCTCCGGCGGTATCACTTCATTCTCAGGCCGAGGCCCATTGCCGACCGTCCAGTTATAAAATCTTCGCCAAAGATTTTTAAACTCCTCAAACATGCTTAATATCTCACCTTGCCTTTATTTAATTTTTGCTATCGCTCTTGTCTTTAGCGGCCTCGTGCTGCCGGCCTATGCGCTTTAACGCTAAATAAAACAAAGTGCTTGTAACGCCCGCGCCGACGGCTGCTTCAGTGATGGCCAAGTCCGGCGACTGCAGCAGTATCCAGATAACGGCCATGACCAAGCTGTAGCTCATAAATATAATTACAGAATTTAACAGGCTGCGCGATATAGACACGGCTATAGCGCATACTATTAAAAATATTAATAAAATCCACTCGATAATAATCATGATGCGCTAACCTCGTCATCGGTCTTGATATTTAATTTAATTAAATTGCCCTGCTCGTCAAACCGCATAAAGTCGCAGATTTTATTTAAATCAGGATTGGTCTTGACTTCAGCCCGCGCGACTAAGTGACTTGATACCGGATTGCTCAGCCATAAAAATATAATTACTAATAAAAGCTTCAGCGAAAATATAGTCATGCCCGATAAAACTATCAAGCTTGATAATACTAATAACGCGCCCAAAGTATCGCACTTGGCCGCTATGTGAATGCGATTAAGCATTGTGCTGAATCTAAATATGCCGATGGTCGCAACGCCTAATACAAATAACCCGGCCAGCATTAATAAAGCTGCAATTATAATTCTAAGCATTTTACTTACTGCTCCTCGAAGATATAATTAAACGGCTCACGCCATATCTGCTGTATCATGCTGCGCAGGTCGTCAGCCGAGTGTGAATTATTATTAATATTATTAGAGCCGCCGCTTTTATGCTTCTGCTCTATAACGCTTCTTGCAAGCACTACGACAGACAAAAAGCTTATGATTGCATAGATTAAGCAAATATCTACTAAATAGTCTTCACCTACTATTAAAGACATAATAGAGATTAATGCTATAGTCTTTGTGCCGATAATATTTGCGGCGATAATTCTGTCAGTGAAGCGCGGACCTAATATAGCTCTAAGCAAGCACGCAAATATCGTAATAGAGAGAAATACAGCTGAACCGATTAATAAATAATTTTTTAAATTATTAATATCTGGCATCGCTTTCAACGCTCCTCTCCATCTCGCTTAATAAACGCTCAAAAGCTGAGTTGTAAAGCCCTTTGGCGAAATCATGATTTAAAGCATGAACTAAAATATCATTGCCGGATAAATTCACGCTGATAGTCCCGGGCGTGAGCGTAATAGAATTAGCGAGCGCAACCCGCGCAGTCCGGCTCTTTAATTTAGTCTTAAGACGCACGATGCACGGCTCAACGTCTATGTCATGCGCCAGCACAAGCTTTATTATCGCAAAATTTGCCTTTATTATCTCGATCACCAACACAGCTGCGTATAATAAAACCCCGGGCAATAATTTTATCAAGGCTAAAGGCGTTATAACTGCGAACTGTATTCTTGTCACGCGCGTTATAAAAAAGTTAAGCATAAAAGCAACAGCCGCGCCGATTAACATTACTTCAGTGTCGGCTCTGCCGTTTAATATCAGCCATAATATAAAATATACAAGTATCATTCCTAACTAAACGCCCCCGTTTTCATTAAAATTAGCTATTGCGCCGTCAGCTGCGAGGCCGTACGCCTCTATCAAGCCCCGAACGCCTAATTTCTTGCCCCCGAAGTAGCGCGTGACTATCACTATAATATTTTCAAGCCCGCGCTTCTTAATTGCGCCTAAGATAGGCCGGCCTGCAGTCCCGGGCGGCTCGCCGTTGTCAGAGCTGAATTCTGACTTATAATTATTATAATTAATCACATAGCCCCAGCAGTGATGCGTCGCGTTCTTATGCTCTGATTTAACTTGTTTAATAATCTCCCGAGCCTGCTCATCGCTAAAGCAACTCTCAGCATGAGCGATAAATCTCGAGCGTAAGATTTTAAGATCATAATTTAAATTTAAATTTAAATCTTTTGCCATGCCTCTTTAATTTTTTTATAAGTATTCTCGATTGCATCAGACAAGACCCGAGCATCAGCTAATACAGGCATAAAATTATTATCGCCCGTCCACCTCGGCACTATATGCACGTGCAGATGACCGGCCACGCCTGCGCCAGCCGGTTCACCTAAGTTCATGCCGATATTAAAACCCTGCGGATTCATAACTTGCTTTAAGACTTTCACTGACTTCGAAACTAAATTAAAAATTTCAAGCGCTTCGTCATCGCTCAGGCTCTCAAACTGATTAGTATGTCTGAAAGGAATTACCATCATGTGACCTGCCGTGTACGGATATAAATTCATGATTACAAAAGCCTTATCGCCCCGATGAACTATAAAATTTTTGTCGTCTTGATTATCGCTGGGCGCATTGCAAAAAACGCAGCCCTGATCTTTAGGCTTAGGCGCCTCGATATAAGCCATACGCCACGTAGCATATAACAAATCATTCTTCATGCTAATAACCCGCTCCTTAAAATTTTTAAAAATTTTGAACTAAAAATAAATTGCAAAAATTAAAATTTATTATATAATAAACGGAATGCAAAAAAAGGGCATTAAAAAATTTCTAGGAGGTATCTTGTATGGAGAAAGAGAGAAAGATGATTTACGGCATTGACGATAGGCCGCCGCTGTTAATCATGTTACTGTCAGGAGCGCAGCACGTATTAACTTTATTCGGCGCGACGACGTTAGTACCGTTACTGGTAGGCCCCGCAATGGGAATGGACACTCTGCAAGTCGCTCAATTGATTTCATGTGTGTATCTGGGAATGGGAATAGCAACGTTAATTCAAACTAATCAAAAGCTTGGCTCGGGACTTCCAATTGTTCAAGGGTCAAGCTTTAGTTTTATCCCGTCGTTTACAACTATTGCAGGAATTTATGCAGCGCAAGGACCGGCCGCCTCTATGCAGTACATAGGAGGCGGCTTAATTATCGGCGGAATAATTTTAGCGTTAATCGGCTACAGCCGGGTGGTCGGCGCGATACGCAAAGTTATAACGCCTGTAGTAACAGGTCCGGTCATCATGGCGATAGGCTTCACGCTTGCGGACACTGCCGTCAGCGGCAACGCAGCAAAATATTGGCCGGTCTCTCTCGCCGTCGTGATATTAATATTTTTATTCAGCTTAGTAATTAAAAATAAATATATTAATATTTTCGCAATATTATTTTCGATCATAGCAGTGTACTGCGTGTGCCTTGCATTAAGTCTTAACGGCACGTTTGACGCGGCGCATCCGGCGTATATTGACTTAAGCAAAGTAACTCAAGCGCCGTGGCTTCGTGACTTAACAACTGTAGTAATTCCATGGGGTGCGCCTAAGTTCAGCATAGCAGCCGTAACGGCCTTAGTCGCAGGCTTCTTCGCAGTGATGATTGAATCTATAGGCGACTATCACTCGGTGAGCTATGCAGCCGGCCTTAAAGACCCTGACGGCAATACTATCAGCCGCGGCATCGGCGCTGAAGGCATCGGCTGCGCAATCTCCGGCGTCTTAGGCTCTGTCGGCACAACAAGCTACACTGAGAACATAGGCCTTATAGGCTTAACGGGCGTTGCGTCCCGCTGGGTCGTCAGAACCGGCGCAGTGTTATTAATCTTAATGAGCTTTATCGGCAAGCTCGGCGCGTTAATCGCAACTATGCCGTCGCCTATCATCGGCGGCGCGTATATCGCTTTGTTCGGCACGATCGGCGCGATGGGCATTCAAGTTTTATTAAGAGCTGACATGCACTCGCAGCGCAATATATTAATAGTAGGCTTTGCGTTCTTAATGGCTCTTGGCTTGCCCGGCTGGGTATCGCAAAATCGTGAGATATTTATCAGCGAGGGCGGCAGCGCGTTCATGACCGCAATCGGCGAGATGATATGGGCCCTGCTCAAGACCCCGATGGCAGTGGCCGGTATCTGCGCCGCTATTTGCGACAGCTTAATACCCGGCACGCCTGAAGAGCGCGGCATAGCATAATAATTTAATTTAATTTATTAAATAATTTAACGCCTCAGGCTTAAAGCTTGGGGCGTTTTATTTTTATGATTTATTTTAAATTTTATGATACAATAAGGACAGCTAAGGGGAGTTGTACCCTATTGTCGAGCTTATTGAAACACTCGGTTTAGTCGAATAACTCCTTCCACAGTTTGAAGAGTGTTAGAACTGCGATAAGGAAGTTGACGAACCATAAGATTGCAGCGGCGAGTTTCTTTATCATTGGGAGGATAACGTCTCGCCGCTGTTTCTTTCTGGATCTCTTGCTTTTACCCAAGTTATCACCTTAATTCCACAGAGCGGACTTTCCTTATGATAGTAAGCCTCTGCTGCTCACTTACCCGAGCCCCTTCTCACAGAATATTTTATCACAACTCAATAAACTGTAAATTATAGCCGTCTGATTAGCATAAGTTTTCTAAAATTTAAAAAAATTTTAACGCACGTGGCGTTTTAATTTAAAATTTTAATTTTTTATTGTATAATAAAAGCAAGCCGCTCGGACGAGGAGGATCTACAGCCCTCGGATGGGCTGTAAGGTTGGGCGAACTGACGTTGAAGCTAAAGGCCGCTCAAGTTGGGGGTGCAACCCCGCCTCAAGCTAAGCCCTTAGCGAAGCAACAACCACAAATATCGAATGACTTTTAAAATTACCTCACAAACTGCCGCATACCCGCCCGCGACGGCGACGTAGTGCGACAGTTTTATTATGAGTTCAAGCCATCTCATCTGCGTATCACCTCCTTCCCTGTTACTGCATAGGGCAGAGGACGATAGCCCCTGCGACCTCGTACGTTAATGAAAACCGTACGCCTCGCCGCATATATTCTATCACAAGTGCATAAGCTGGGAATTATAGCCGTCTGTTTAGCACAAGTTTCTAAAATTTAAAAAATTTTAACGCCATTGGCTTAAAGCCCGGGGCGTTGTAATTTAATTTTGCAGCCCGCGCTTTTTATTATTATAAAAAAATTACAAATGCAAACGCTGCAAGGCAGAGCGCGGTAATTAAAGCTTGCTTAAGCTCAAGCCTCACAGCGCGGCATAAAATAAATATAAACGCAAATGCGCTGATAAAAGCGTATGAAGGCCGCCATGGAATTTTATAGCTTAACACCGGAAAGGCCTGCAAAATTTTATTTGCAATATCATGAAAAAATATAAAATTATATTCACATGCGTTAATTAAAATTTCTGCAAATGGGATATTTAAAAAGTATAGCAGCACTGCAAGTGATGCAACGCTAAAAGCCATCGAGAATAATACCGGCGCGAATAGATTAAACACAAGGCCGGCAACCGGCACGGATTTAAATACATACGCGGCCTCGGCGAAAGTTGTCAGTGCGACTGCGGGCGGTAAATCTAAAAATTTAATAATCGTAATTTTTGAGAGGTCTATGAATGCTGCAATAGTTAGGACTGATATAACAGATAATCTAAAGCTTATGTCCCAGAATAGATACGGTGAATGAAATAATAAAATTATCGCAGCAACGCTCACGCCGTTTAACGAGTTACCCTGTCGGCCTATCATATGCGCGAATATTGCAGTTTGAAACATTAACGCAGCTCTTAATGCGCTGGCTGCTGCTCCAGTCATCATGACGTAGAGCCATATCAAGCTTGAGATTAATATCACGCGTTTTTTACCAAAAATTAAATATGCTATGAACGCCGCAATTCCGACATGAAAGCCCGAGACCGCAAGCAAGTGGCTCGTGCCTAACGCTAAGTGAAATTTATTTATCTCAGCATCGCGCTCACCGAGCCACGCCGCTTTTAAATATAATTGCGTGAAGCGCGGCATGTTCAAGCTTAAATAATTAGCAATTTTAAATCTTAAATAAGCAAAGCTGAATTTATCTACGCCCAGCTCGTTAATCTTAACGCGAGTTAATCGCGCCTGCACATCCCGCGCCCGCCAGTATCTCAGCTCACTGAATTTATTATTATCTTTAAACTGCGCCGTATCGCCTTGAATTTCTATTAACTCGCCCGGGAACAAGCTCGGCAAGTGCAGCGTGATTAAAAAATTGCCGCTCTTAGTGTCTATTACAGCTCTGTACGTCCTGCCCCACGGCCTAACTAATCTCACAGTCCCAATGGCTTTAATATAGCTTGATTTAAATTCAGGCTGATTAAACACACAATAAAATCTCACGCTGCAGGCAAGCGCAATTAAAATTAAAATTACAAAGACTTTCGCTTGGCCTTTAATTTTAAATTTTTTTAAATTCTGCGAGCAAAGTAAAAGCCCCGCCGTGAAGAGCGGAGCTGTGAAGAGCAAATATAAATTATCAAGTGCAAGGGCTGAGACAACTCCGCCCAGAGCCGCAAGCATCGGCGCATTGGCAAGCAAAAGCATTTAATTTAATATAACTTGCCCGCTCAGCGCCTTGAGCTTCGCATTGCCGATGCCGCGCACGCGCTTTAAGTCATTAACTGATTTAAAGCTGCCGTGTTGATTTCTATAATCTAAAATTCTTTGAGCTAAGGCCGGGCCTATGCCTTTAAGCTTAGTTAATTCTTCAAGCCCGGCCGTGTTAATATTAACTTTCTCGTAAATATTTTTAGCATTTTTAGCTTGCGCTTTAGCTTTAGTTTTAGCTTGAGCTTTTAAATTAGAGTTAGAGT
The DNA here is from genome assembly GCA_017470785.1 of Synergistaceae bacterium. Taxonomy (GTDB): domain Bacteria; phylum Synergistota; class Synergistia; order Synergistales; family Aminobacteriaceae; genus JAFUXM01. The sequence continues at coordinate 3,749 of JAFUXM010000265.1, read as the reverse complement.
GAGAATTAGAATTTTTATTTTTGTCGGGGTGAATAAATATAATGCTGTTATTCGTGCGCATATTATTTTTCTGCGTCTCGCTCTTGCTCGGGATTTGAATGTGTACGCCGTCAGTGTTCAAAATCTCAGCTAAATTAATTGCCTCTCGGTCGGCAGTCATAGTTAGGCCGCCGGCTGCCTTCACTAAGTCATTGAGCCTCGATCCGGCTTTAATTTTATACACGTCAGAATTTTTAACTGCGCCGGTGATATAGACCTGAATATATTGCTCTTGCGATTTTAAATTAGCTTGCTCGCGCTCACGCTCATAGTCCGACTCGTATTTATAATTATTAAAGATTTTTGGATCATGATTATTATTAATATCTTGCGACTGCAAATTAGCTTGAGATTTAAGCGGCTCGCTTGCCTCGTCAACAGTCACATTATTAAATTCTTTAAGCTCATAAATTATTAAGCCCGAGATAATAAACGCAAATGCGCCGAGCGACGCAAAAATTTTCGATTTATACAGCTTCCAAATTTCTTTTAAGTTCATAATTTAAATATTAAACTCGGCGATGAGCGGCGTATGGTCAGACGGCTTGTCCCATTTTCTTGGCTCTTGATCTATGAAGCTATTAACTGCGAGTTCGGCAAGCTTAGGCGAAGCTAAAATATTATCGACGCGCCAGCCCGTGTTATTCTTCATTGCATCCTTAACTCTGTAATCAAAGAAGCTGTATATTTCCTGCCCGGGATTAAATTTTCTGAATAAATCTATAAGGCCGTTAGCAGCCTCATCAAAGCATTCTCTAATCTTAGGCGCAAAGCACACGCTGCGTAATTTAGTCTCGGGATGCGACACGTCAAGCTCGGTCGGCGCGACGTTCAAATCGCCCAGCCAGATAAATTTACCCGCAATTTTAGCCTTAACAATATTTTCAACCCGTTTCAAAAATTCCTGCTTAAGTATATAGTCCGGATGAGTTATTAATTTGCCCTGCGGCACGTAAGTATGAAGTATAAATATATCTCGAAACTCAAGCGTCATGACGCGCGTTGGAAAGTCAGGCGATATATTATCGTCAAAGCCGAATTTAATATTATTTATATCACTTGCTAAATTTTTTTTAGCTGCCAGAGCTACGCCGTTATACGCTTTCTCGCCGTTGAAATAAATTTCATAGCCTAAATCATTAAAGAACTCAGCCGGAAATAAATTATTAGCTACTTTCGTCTCCTGCATGAATAATAAATCAGGAGTAAGGCTCGCCCGCAGCCATCGGTCAAGAATATGCAGGCGGCTGCGGACTGAATTTACGTTAAAGCTCGCTATTCTAAGCATATTTAAAATTTACAGGCTCTTTCTGCCGGACTGTTCGCGCAGCAAGCGCCTTAAAATTTTGCCGGTGCCTGATAACGGGAACTCATCTACAAACTCGACTGCTCTGGGAACTTTATAGTGAGCTAATTTTGCCTTAGCAAATTTAATTAACTCACGGTCAGTAAGGCTCGAGCCTTCTTTACGGTGAATAAATGCCTTCGGAATTTCGCCGTTGACGGGATGAGGCACACCGACGACTATAGCTGCCTCTACGTCAGGATGTTCAGTTAAGACTTTCTCGACTTCCTGCGGATAAACATTAAAGCCGCCTACTATTAATATATCCGTCACGCGGTCCAAAATTCTAACGTAGCCGTCCTCGAGCCGGACGTAATCGCCGGTGTTAAACCAGCCGTTATCAAAACGTTCGGCTGTGATATTCGGCGCTCTGAAATAACCGGGCGTGACTGACTTGCCCTTGACCCATAACACGCCCTCGTGTTCATCAGCGTTTAAATCTTGGCCGTCGCGCGACCGCAGCTTATACTCATAGCCTGTTAATACCGGCCCGGTCGTGCCCTGTCTATTAGTCTCGTAATTGCGCGTCATCGACACGACCGGACTTGTCTCAGTTAGTCCATAGCCCTCGACTATATCCTTGCCGATTAAATGCAGCGCCTGTTCGTGCAGCTTGGGATTAAGCCTATCGCCGCCTGCGCACAAATATTTTTGACTTGCTAACGCCTCTTTTGGAAATTTGCCGCGCTCAACCGAGTTTAATAAAAACGAGAATATCGCCGGCACTGCGTAAGTTACGTTCACTTTCGCCTCTATAATTGCGGTCATCGCGGCCTGCGGCGGTAAAAACGACGGCGCTATCGCAATGCGCGCATTCATCGACAGCGGCAGCATAGTCGCGCAAGTGTAGCCAAACGAGTGAAAGTTCGGCAATACAGTTAAAAACACATCGCGGGGTGCAAGCGGCGTTACAAACTCAGATACTTTCTCGCACTGGTCTATTAAATTGCCGTGAGTTAAAGGCACTGCCTTCGGCGCACCGGTTGTGCCGCTGGTCGCAAATATCACTGCGTAGTCGCGCGTCTCAGGGCTTGCCGGCTTACTCGTAAACTCCGGCAGCTTCCCGCCTAAGCCGCAGGTCACACACGCCCAGCCTTTATTACGTCCTTGCTCTTCAAGTGCATCCAACACGCCCGACTTAGCTTCGCCTGCTACTATTACCGCGAACGGCTCTAATAAATCTATAGTATGTGCAAGCGACTCCAGCCCAGCCGATATATTCAACGGGCAGAACGAGCCGCCAAGTCTCCAAGCCGCAAGCGACAACGCAGGGATCATCGGGCTGTTCTTGCTCATCACCACCAGCCGCTGCCCTTCTGCCTTGTCAAAGCCGGCGCGTTTTAATTTCAATTCGCAGTCGTCGATTAAATTCAATAAATCCTGACAGCTATACCAGCTGCCCTGCCACCAGTAACACGGCTCGTCCTTATGCTTATTCAAGCTTTCTTCTATCATCAAGTTAAGCCTTGTGAAGCTCAAAATTATTAACGCCCCTTAACATAAAATAAATTAAATTTATTAAATTATAAAGCATAATTCTTATTCTTATCTATTAAGCACGGTCATAATCATAGTCATATTTAAAGCTGTTTTCATAGATGAACTCCGGCGCGACGTCGATATTATAATTATCCCAAGTTATAACTCCGTGAAACAGCGTGATATTTTTAAAAATTTTCTCGTCCTGCAGCGGCTCAAATACCGGGCCGGTTAATTTACTTGCGTCGAATAATCTTTTCTCGCCGGTTGAGAACGTCACAAGCAGCATACGACCCTGCAGCGGCTTTGCGTCAATTACAGTTATATCAGGCGTCAGTTCCCCTGCATAGCAAATATCATCCTTTATATACATTTATAGCTCCTTTTATTATTATGAGTTCTTTAAAAATTCCTCAGGCGAAATTTTAGCTTGACGCAAAGCATTTCTTAATGTCCCGACAGCAAGCTCTTTATGCATTGGAACAACGCACACTAACTCGCCACGCTTTAAAATTACGTGAGAACCTTTAGCTTTGCGAGAAACAATAAATCCCATCTTAATTAAAATATTTACAGCCTGCTGACCGGAAAAGCCTCTAAGCTCAGGCATTAACGGCGGCCTCGAAAGTCGTTATAAACGATTTTGATTTTTCGTCAGGCTTATATTCAACTTCCTCAAGATACAGCTCCGTTGCTTCCTTCAAATTAGCAACGGCATCCTCTATGCTAGCACCTTGGCTCACAGTCCCGACCTCCGGACAATCTGCCACGTATAAATCTTCTTCTCTATGAATTACTGCCGTGAAAGTGTGATTAAGCATAATTAATTCCTTTCTTTCTTTGACTTTTCACGTTCCTGTTCGCGCAGCACGCGGCGCAGAATTTT